>CARBKU010000026.1 GCA_948946035.1 uncultured Clostridia bacterium | reverse complement strand
TCTTAGTTCTGTTTGCATAAATTTCTCTAAGTTATATTCATTTATAAATCTTGTAACTAATGCAATATTATTATTGGCACAATATTCTTCAATTTGTGGTTGAATCTTTTTTGATATGTAAATATATTTTTTATATTTCTTTATTTCTTCCATATTCCTTTACCTCTAACATTATTCTCGTACAATAACTGTTTCTCCACTTTGTGTTATAACTTTGTTTTCTTTTGTTCCTTGTGTTTCATCTTGTATATATTCTTCTTTTTCCTCTGGTTCTTCTAATAAACCTTTTAAATTATCCAACATTTTTTGTTCTTGTGTTTTTTCTTCTTGTACTACACTATTATTTTGACTGTTTACTGTCTTATTTGTTGTGCTATCTTTTGTTTTAGTAGTATTTAAAATTATAGCAATTATTATTACTAATACTAAAATCAAACTTAAAACAATTACTTGCTTTTTTAATTCTGCTTTGTTATTCATTTATTACCTCCAAAATTTTAATTTCCAAACAAATATGTATATGGATCAACTGCATTATTACTTGAATTTTGATTTAATCTAACTTCAAAATGCAAGTGAGCTCCTGTACTATTTCCTGTACTCCCCATAATTCCTAACACTTGCCCTGCTTGTATTTCTGTTCCTTCTGCTACCATAATAGAACCTGCTTTCATGTGTCCGTATAATGTATAAAAAGTTGTATTATCTGTAGATGAGTGTTGTATTACTACATAATTTCCATACCCAGTATTACCAGCTTTTGCAACAACTACTTTTCCAGATGAAACAGCACAAATTTTAGGATTGCTAATTGATATTACAACTAAGTCTATTCCAGTATGGGCCTTTGTCTGTGTTACACCATTTACAGTTATTGTCCTACTTTTACTAAATTTTGATGTTACAACATCTTTGTTACTTTCCCAAGTTTCAAAAGGCATTGGAAATGTTGCTCCTTCATATTTTTTCAAACCTTCTGCAATTTCATTTACTGTTATATTTGTAGATGTAGAATCTTCGCCTTTCTTCTTATCTGATTGTGTGTCATTATCTGAAAATATACTCATCATTGCTACCACAGGAAAAATCACTACAATAAATATTCCAATTGCAACTCCTATTATTATCATTTTTATTTTAAAAGAAAAAAGGGAAAAAGCAGTCTTTCCCATTTCTAATACTTCATTCTTATTTTGTGCCATTACTTTCCACCACCAATCAAGTATGGTTTTTCCCATTCTTCTGCTTTTACATTAATTAAGCTATGACCTGGTCCAACAAACATAAGTCCACGACCTCTATCTTTTTGTGAAAGTATGGTCTTTTCTTCTGTATTTAAGTTATATGTTTTTACTATTTCTTCTAAGTCTTGTCCATCTGTTCCAAAAAAGAACTTGTATGTGCTGTTATCCAAAATTGCTTGTCCGTATTGTTTGATTTCATCTGCCAAAAAGTCTAAAATATTTTGTGATATTGTAATTAGTCCACATTCATATTTTCTGCATCTTTTACTAAAATTTCTCATAAATTCAATTGCTTGTGGTACTTTTTTATCTATTAATAGATATGCTTCATCACATACTACATAACATTTTTCTTCGCGATTTTTGAAAGCCATATCTTCACAATATCTAAGCATATTCAAATATTGACAACTTTTTATATTAGCTGATGCACCTTGTAAAGAATAAATATCTAAGCAACAAAAATCATTGTCTTCTTCTATTGTTGTATATCCATTAAATATTTCTGAATTATGCCCTATTGCTAAACTTCTTACAATTGATTTTATAATTTCTATTTCATCTCTATGCTGAATATTTTTGTCATTTACTTTTGTTTCCAATAGTTCGTATAAATCTTTCATAATTGGAAATTTCTCTCTTTTTATATTATCTATATTAGTATCATAAGTAATTCCAAAACTTCTATATAATTCTTCTAATATTTCCATCAACAAACTCATTTGAAAACTTGTTATTTCTGGAAAATATAATGTAAAAAATACTGTTAAAAAGTCCATGTGTAAAGCTAATGCTGATTTTGTACTACTGTATTCTTCATCCTCATCTTCTATATTATTTGG
Source organism: uncultured Clostridia bacterium (assembly GCA_948946035.1). GTDB lineage: Bacteria > Bacillota > Clostridia > TANB77 > CAG-508 > CAG-269. The sequence goes on along the minus strand of CARBKU010000026.1, from coordinate 8,712 downwards.
CAATTTATTTACTTGTAATGGGTTTATTCTTCCTACATTTTTTCCTTTTCCACCACTACAATCAATCCACTTTCCACCTATTTCCTTACACATTGATTTATATTCTGATTCTGGATCTAAAACATAAAATTTACAACCATTCATCCACTCATTAAGCATTATCTTTTTTGCTAAATATGATTTTCCACTACCACTACTCCCACTTATAGTTATATTAGAATTTGGTCTGTCTGGAGATTTAATAAAAGTATCTAATATAATTGCTCTGCCATCTTCATCTGTTCCAATATAATAGCCTTTTTCATCAATTAAGCCACTACCACTAAAAGGCAATCCCTTAAATAATGCTGCTAATGACATTTGCTTATTTGAAATTTGTGTTATTTCTTTATAGCTTGTATCATAAGGACTTGCTTGTTTTAGTGCTAATTCTTGTTCAAATGCTGGTAATCTTGCCTTTAATCCCATTCCTGCAATTTTATTTTTAACAATTCGCATATTTTCTGTAAAATTATTGTCTGTGTTTCCATTTGTTTTAGCAAGAAACGATAAATTTATGTATGGTATATTATCAATTGTTATTTCTCTTATCATTGTTTCTGCACTTGCAATTTTATATTCTGCTTGTGTTCTTAAAAACTCATTTTGTGTAGTGTTATATGTATTTTTATCTGTTGTAATTCCTTTTGAAACTCCTTCAACAAAACTTTGCACATCTTCTATTGGTGTTACTACTAAACTTACTATTGTATTTGGTATATCTTTTAAACTTAATAGCCAACCTATATTTACTCTTGATGGATAGCCTGAAATATATTGTATTTTTGATAAAAATTCTCCCATTTGTACTCTACTTGATTTTATTTCAATTCCTTGTGGTGCAATTAAATTTAAAAGTTCTTGATTGATTGGCATTGTTTCAATTTCTTTTGTTTTCATATTTTTAATCCTTCCTAATTTACTACTAATGGCATTTGCATATAATCTTGATTTTCTATATAGGCAACATCTGGATTTGTGTAGCTATTTACTAATTGAATAATTAATCTTTCTTCTAATATTTCTGTTCTATAACCACTATTCGTAAATTTCATTTTTAAATCATTTAATCTTTTCATTAGCTCTTGTTCTGCATATTCTGTATTTTCTCCCCATATCATTAAGTAAATTTCACTTTCTAACGCTTTTCCTTTTACTGATAAATTTCCAAAACTTCTACTCCTTTTTCCTTGTAAACTAAACTTTAAAGCATTTTTTTCTTTATCCATTAATTCGGCTTGATAATCTTGATTTTTCTGTAAATTTACTGGTCTATTTGTAAAATACAATTTAAAAGGTTTTAATTCACTTGCAAAATTTCTAGTTAAGATTTGTGCATGATTTCTTTGTTCTTCTTTACTCATTAATTTACAATTTTTTGGATATATTTTTAAATATACTAGAACTTTATTATCTAAAGTGTATAAAAAGTTTCCTTGTATGTCTTTTATATTTAAAAATCTATTAGCTGATATTTGTGTTTGTTTCTTAAACATATTATCTAATAAACTCATTTGTATCTTTCTCCTTTATAACGTATTCATAAAATTTTTGTCCTTTTAAATATTTGTATATATTTATAATTAAATTAGCAATGCAACTATTATTTTTATCTTTCATAACTGCAATAAAGGCAAATCCTGTTATAATTCCAACTAATATTAAGCAAACTAAATAATTTTGTGTAATTAGATATATTGGTATTGCAACAAATATACTAATTATTCCTGCTATTGATGTTGTTATTAATTCTTTTATTCCTATTCCATTTATTAATTCTGTCCTTATCTTTACATTTGCTGGTATTTGTACTTGGTATTTCTCATCTTCCATTTTTTCTTTCTCCTAACTAATTAATCCATTCATATTGTTTGTATTTTTCTGTTAGCCAATTTCCCATTAAATCCTTAAAATCATTGTCATCTTTTATTGTTCCTTTAACATCTGCTGACATTAAAAAGCCTTTTGATTCGCCTTTTAGTTTTGTATCTTCCCATGATAAATAATAAATATCATCTGCCATTGCTCCTCTTGTAATTCCGTTGGCAATCATCATAAAGTTTATATACTGAACACCATATTTTGTAGGAATCCCAAAAACCTCCTATATTAATTATCTTTTCTCCAGTATTTACATAGTAATTTCCATCTACTCTTATAACACTTCTACCTTCTACATCTTCATAGGTATCTGTTAATGCTCCATCTGTTAGTGAAATTTGAATGTCTGAAAAATCTCCAATTGCATCTGGACTTTGCACATAAGGAAAGTATTGCAATATTGTGTCTTTTACTGTACTAATACAAACAATTAAAATAAGTGCAATTAGTCCGTTTTTTATTCTTGTTTGATATTTTTTATATTCTGTTTCATCACCTGTCATTATTTTAAATACTGCTACACTTATCATTGCTACACAAGCAATTCCTGCTAATATTCCTAAAAAGTTCGTAATATAATAAATTGTTTCCATATTGCTACCTCTTACTTTCCTTTACTTACTCCACTTCTAAACATTGTTACTACTCTACTTACTGTATTTACTTTTCCGCTTGTACTTCCACCACCACTACTAATCATAAATTCTTGTAACATTGCTGGTGTCCTCAAAGCTATACTAGATGCTGTAAATGCTAACACAAAATGTCCTCCATTTAGTAATAAAATTGCAAATTGTACTAATAATAACTGAATAACTATTGTAAAAGCATTATTGATAAATTTTTGAATATACCCTTTAAATGCTCCTTGATTTGCATTTAATAAGCCAATACAAGCGAATGGTATTCCGTAGCCTTAAAATTAGCATTTCAAATCCTCTTGTTAAGAATTGAAAATACAATAAAGTTAATTGAACTGCTATAATTAAATATAAAAATGCTCCAAAAACATTTAATCCTAAATTTTTATATTCTGGAACAACTGCATCTAAACTACCAGTCATTCCCATTAATAAATTGTTATATACTCCATAAAATATATTTACAAATTGTGTGTATATAAATCCAAAAGTAACCATTACAATCATTGCTTTTATAAAACCTATTAGCACATTTAAGGGATTGTCTTCTGGATCTCCGATTACTCCATGTGATATATGTTTCAACCATTTTCTTTACAAAAAACATTACCAGTATTGCTATTGCTATAATATAAACTGCATTATATAAACCTGATATACTAAAATTTGTTGCAATATCTCTAAATGATATTTCTATTGCAAATGCTAAATAAAACATTGTTGTATATACTCCTGAAAGCCAACTTAATATTGCCTGTGATATCCAACCTAATAAATATACAATTATAGTTGCAATTAATGCTGCCACTTTTTTACTCCTTCTACTTCATAGAAATTTTATCTCCGTATTTCCAGTTCTTCTTCCTCTTCTGTTTCCTCTGTTTGTGTTATTTCTTCCTTTTTTTCCTGTTTCTCACTTATAATTTGATTTTCTATGCAGTTTCCTAAATTTTTTTCATATTCTTCTCTACATTTTTTTATTTCTGTATTTAGTTTTTCTAACATTTTATTGTCATTTTTTAATTTTTCAATTTCTTCTGATGTTTTAACTAATCTTTCAATTTTGTCTATATTATAGGCTTTATAGAACTTTCGCCTTAATAATTCATATTCCTTTGCTAAATCTCTATCATTTGAATTAGCAACACTTTCTATGTTTTTCTGGTATAAGTTTTTTACCATCTTGTTTTCTTGCCATTTATCCCATAAATAAGTTAATGCTATTCCTGGTACACCTGTTATTGCTCCAATTAATACATATCTTTTTACAAATCCTAATATTTTCTTACTTTGTGCTATATCTGTACCTAATTTATTTGAAAACTTTTCTTGTATTTGCTTTTCTTCATCTTTTAACTTTTTTCTTTGTTCTTCATTTTTTAGTCTTTTCTTTTCATTTTCTGCCATTTGCTCATAATATTCTTTATCTGTTTTTTTCTTCTTTTGTTCTTCCTTTTGTATTTCATTTAACCTATTTTTTAATTTTTCTACATCACTCATTTTTCTCTATCCTCCTAGAAATATCTTGCAATAAGATTTACAATTGTTACTGCTAATAAACCAATTACAATACATACAAGAACCTTTATAATAGATTTTTTATATCTTTGTTGATCTTGTTCATCTCCAGTCATTATCTTAAAAACATAAAACAAGATAAAACATACTCCTGTAATTGGTAGTATCCATTGAATTGTACCTGTTATATCTCTTACAATATTTAGTAATCCTTGTCCTAATTTGCTACTTTGAATACTGCCTCCACCAGAAACTTCTGAAACAACATCTGCTGCATTTACTTTATTTGCTAACATAAATGTCATAGCCATTATTCCAAAAAGTGCTTTTCTTAATTTGTTTTTTTGAATACTTTTAATCTTTCTCATTTTTTAATCCTCCATTTTGTAAAATTATAATTTCCCTTCAAAATTTATACTTTTCATTCTTCTTTGTCTTTCTTCTATTAATTGTCTTCTTTCTAATATTTTCTTAAATTCTTTGGTTTGTTCTGCAACATTCCATAATTGTAATTGTTGTATTTTTCTTACTTTTCTGTGGTTTTCTCTATATTCTCTAATTTTTGTATTCCAATTTTTATCTCCTAAGCCTAAAATCTCATTAAATTTCCATTTGCTAAGGTCTGGCGAATATGTCATAGCTGGTGATAGTCCACTACACATAACTAACAAATAAGGTCTTTCTATTCGTAATATTTCATCTGTTGTTAATAATGGTCTTTGAGTTAGATTCATAGAATTTGATTTATTTACTGCTCCACCAGAACTTGAATTGCTTTCACTCCAACTAGATGTTGTATATGTTCCTAATTTCTTTGAAATTTTTTCTGCTGTTACTTCATTACTCGTTTTCAAATAGTTCCATACATAACAGTTATCAAGAATATTTTGAGCTGTGTTATCTCCGATATTTTTCATTTAATTGGCTAAAACTTTGAACAAATAAATTAAATCTAATACCTCTACCACCACCGACAGTTAGAAAGCCACCGAAAATTAGGAATTGCACTAAAATTGCCGAAATTCATCAAGTATAAAGTTTGTCCTTATTTTTAATCTTCCACCTTTGTTATCTGCAAGTTCTACTAGCTTTGTATATACTTGATTTACAAATAAACTACATAATGAATAAAATGTTGTTTTTTCATCTGGTAAAATCATATATAAAACAGACTTCTCTTCATTAAATTTATTTAAGTCTATTTCTGATTCACTAATCATACTTGCTACATAACTATCCATAAAAATACTTAATGTTGCTAATGCCGATGTAAAGAAACTCGCTCTAGTTTTTGATGGTGCAATTCTTGCCGCTGCAAAACTTGCTACTGCTGGATGGTCTTCTGGTAAAGTGTCTAAATATGTATCCATTAACATAGTTTTATCTTCTTGTTCTGCACACATTTTAGAAATAAAGTTGTATGTGTTTGGCAAATTTTGATATTCTTTATGTTCTCCATTGCCCATTACTACTGACATGATTCCTGCTTTTTCTACTGACTTTTCTCCGATTAATCCATATTGCTTCTCTATTTCCTACTTCTCCAACTAAACTTTCTACAATGTCTGAACAATAATTAACTGCTTTTGGTATATCTTTCTTTGAATATGCTTCAATTACTGGTTGCAAAAAATTGTATTTTGAGCTTTTAAGTGGTGTTTTAAAATCTAATGTATATACTTTGTAGCCTAATCTTTCTAAGGTTTTTGCTGTATATTGATAAAGTTCTCCGTTTTGGATCTGAGATTATCATATTCTGTGGTTCTTTTGACATTCCAATATTAATAATTGTTTCTAATACTAAATTTCTACTTTTTCCTGACCTTGTCGCTCCGTATTGTTAAACTATGTAAATCATCTTTTATGTAATAAATATCTTCTACTTTTCTTATATTTAATAAGGGTATTTTTAATTTTCCTTTTATTGTTTTTAAATATGGTTTACATATCACTTTATCTTTTTTTCCTACAATTAATCCTCCACTTTCAAATATTGGTTCAATTGTTTTGTTTTTTTCTTTATATGTTTTATCTTGTTTGATATACTCTTTTTCATCATTTGCTATTTTTATTAGTTTTTTTACTTCTGAATTATTTGGATCTAATCTATTTACTCCAAACTTTTTTGGCAATTCCTTTTTAGAAAGCCACCAAGCTGAACCTTGTTGTGTTTGTCTATCTCCTACTGGCATTGGTATTTCTATGTTATCAGTTACTTTATAATTTTTTGATTTATAATCTTTTAAATCAAAGACCTTAAATATTGTAAGTAGTACAAATAACATAAAAGCAATTATTACTAATACAAACATTTCAAAATGTTCTTTACTATTTATTAGACTTGCAATTATTTTTTGTGGTGTTAAATTTAATATTTCTTCTGGAACTTTTGTAAAAATCAAATGTAAAATTGTTGATATTACACTTGATAATATTACTGCTATTACAAAAGATATTATTAATCCTATTATTTTTGTCTTTAGTTTATTTCCTTTCATTTTTCTTTTGTTCCTCCTTATATAGCAAAAAAGAAAGAAGATTTTTCTTCTCTCTTGATTTGAAACTATATATTTTCATGCTAAAATCATAACGTGCTTTAATTTATACGTCAATGAACATATTTTGAAAGTTTTTTGAATTTTTACATATCTTCTTCCTCATCCTCTTCATCTTCCTCTTCTTCATATTGTTTCAAATATTCTTTTCTTGCTAACTCTAGTCCATGCCTTAATGCTTTGCTATTATTTACTTCTTCTATTGTTAAACCTACTGCATCTAGTGTACTATCTAATTCATAAGTAATACAATATTCATGATTTGCTAATTCATATTTAAACATATCTTTGATAAAACCTTCTCCTGTTTTATCTTCATTTATTGCATCTTGCATTTCTTTTATTGTTCTTTCACACATTTCTTTATATGCTTCAAAATCTGTTTTTCTAATAAATCCACCTGCTCCTATTGCTATTATTTTGTCTGTATCTTTTTCCGTTAAACCTAAGTCTTCCATACTTTCTTTAAATTGCTTATCACTAAATGCAAATTTCATTGGAAAATTATCAAATTCCTTTTGATGTCTATCTTTCATTTCAATATATTTATTCATTTTTATTGTTCCTCCTCTTCCGCTTCTTCTCTGCTTTCTTTTCTTCTGACAGAAGCTATATAATCTTGTTCAAATTGTAGTTCATTTCTATTTTGTATTTCATCCCAATGTTTCAAAATAGTTTCTCTTTCTTTATTGGAAACTATTGCAAACTTAACAATATAATCATCTATTTCAGGTTTTCCAATATACTGATTATATTCAAATACACTATTTGTGCTATTAGGAATATTTGCTAAATGTATATATGTTCCGTTCTGCTCCTGATTGCCACATATAATCTGGATAACCACAATGTGATATACTTCCCTCTGCATATCTTATTTCTTTATAATAATTATATGGGTATTTTTCTGTAAAACTTTCTATATCCATTAAACTATTCATTATCTCTTTATAACTTCTATTAGTATCTAAATTAATATTTGAATTTTTATAGTTATTGTATAAATTATTTACTGCATTATTGGTTTGTTCTTTTATACAATTTATTAGCTCATCATATTGTTTTTTATCAATTTCAAATGACTTCATTTTCTCAATTATTTTTGAATAATCATTACTGCTATGTTCTAAATAATCAATTAAATAATCATTTTCTGTTTTCTTTTCTATTTCTTCTTGTTTTTCTATGTGTAATATTTTTTCGCTCATAAGCTCAAGTCTTTCAAATTCTCCATAGTATTCAAAATTATTTCTATTCATTTCAATAAATTCTAAATCTGGATTGTTTAGCATAAATGGAAAATTTTTATCTTTAATAAATACAAATGGTTTTTCCCTATTTTTTAAATATAATGCACATCCATCAATATCATTTAAAACTATTTCATATTCTTCTTGTTTTTGTTCTTCTATTTTATTTTCTTCTTGTTGTTTTACAAATGTTTGCTTTAGTTTATCTAATATGCTCATAATGGACCTCTTTTCTCTTTTTCTATTCCAAATAAAAAAACAAACCTGTACGATTTGCATTTACATTTCATGGTACCAGTCTATTCCTGCACCCTTATTCTTTCTAATCATTTCTTTTATTTCTCTTTTAGATAAATCGCCAAAAGTCTTTGTTGCTCTTTTATGTTTTTGATATTTTGCCATATTGTCTTCTACTAATAATTTATATACATCTTGTATTAGATTTCTTACATTTATTTCTTGAAACTGTTTTTCATACAATTCTTGTCTTGCTTGATATTCTCCTTTTGCTTCTTCAAACTGTTTATGTTTTTGATTCCAATATTCTCTTTTTTCAATCCATATTTGTTTTTTTCTTTTATACTCTTCTGTTTTTGTTTCTTTTATGAATTTTAGCAATTGGTTACCAACTTTTTTAAGCATTTCATATCTTGCTACATCTTTTACTTTTTCATAATCTTTATAGGTATTAACCTTTTGCAATATTTTATCTATTTTTACACAAGTATCAATATAGGTGTTAAATTGTTTTTTACAGTCTATGTTTGAATTAACTAATAACAAAGTTATTTCATTTATTATTCTTTTTACTTCTGGTTCTTGATATTG
>CARBKU010000025.1 GCA_948946035.1 uncultured Clostridia bacterium | reverse complement strand
TTTTTTGTAGATATTTGTGTTTTAAGGGTGTTTTTATGATATAATAAAAACAGATATTTAGATATATAAATAAATAGAAAAGGAGAGTAACATGAATACATACGAAATACCTAGAAATTATAAAGGGGAAGGTAGAATTCTTTATATTTTCTCAACAAAAGCATTAATATATACATTTATTGGACTAGCAGTAGGATTAATATTCTATTTTATTTTTAAAATAATAGGAATGCAAATGGTTGGGATTATTTGTGATGTTGCTGTAGGAGCAGTAGGATTTTCAATAGGAACATTAAAGATGCCAGATAGTAAGAAATTTGAATTCACTAAAAAGACTGGCGGAGAAAACATAGATGACATTATAAAAAGATGGATAAAATTTAAGAGAAATAACAATAAAATATACATAAGAAAAGATATATTAAATAAAAAATAATTATTTAAAATATAAGGAGGAATACAAATGGATAACGATCAAATAAGTCAACTTCTTACAATTATACTATCAATATTATTAGTAGTATTATTTGTTTTAGTAGTAATTTTTATTATATTAAGTATAAAAAGAAAACAAGGCGGAAAAGATTCAAAAATAAGTAAAGAAAGTAAAAAAGCACAACCTAAAACTATAGATACATCTTATAACAAGCAATCTATCTTCGATTTTATGGAGTTTGATAAGATTGAAGATAATATGATAATAAGAAAAGATGGAACTAAATTTGTAATGGCAATTGAATGTCAAGGTATTAACTATGACTTAATGTCTGGACTAGAAAAAAACAGTGTTGAGCAAGGTTTTCTACAATTGTTAAATACATTAAGATATCCAATACAATTATACATACAAACTAGAACAGTAAATTTGGAAAGTAGTCTTGCTACATATAAAACTAAGTTAGAAGATATAAAAAATGAATATGTAAAAAAACAAATGCAATATAATGTATTAGCAAGTTCAGGAAATCGACCAATAAAGGAAATTGAAGAAGCTAGATTTGAATTAATTAAATTACAAAATTTATATGAATATGGACAAGATATTATACAAAATACAGAAAAAATGAATTTTAATAAAAACATTCTAAAAAAACATTACTATGTCATTATTTCATATGTTCCAGAAGAGGCAAACAAATCAGAATATGATTTAGAAGAAATAAAAGAAATGGCATTTTCTGAATTATATACTAAAGCACAATCACTTATTAGTTCATTAGTAGTTTGTAATGTTAACGGTAAAGTATTAAATAGCAAGGAATTAATAGAATTACTATATATGGCATATAACAGAGATGAAGCTGAAGTATATGAATTAGAAAAAGCATTAAATGCAAGTTATGAAGAATTATATTCAACTGCACCAAATGTGCTAGAAAAGAGAATGAAAGAAATAGATAAACAAATAGAAAAAGAAGCAATGGAAAAAGCAAATGAAGCAGTACACCAAGCAATGGATAATAAAGAAAGAGAAAAAAGATTAAAAGAAAAAGAAGATAGAATGAATGAATTAATTGATACTATGGCAAAAAGAATTTTAGATGAAAACGAGCAAATACTAGGTACAGACATTAAAGAAGAAGCTAAAAAAGTTATTAATGGCTAATTATTTACAAAGGAGGATAAACAATGTTTGGTAAAAATAAAGCAGAGAAATTAGAAGAAAATCAAAGTAAAGAAGAAAAATTTGATTTTTTAAAAAAGAAGACAATAAAGGAATTAATAGCACCAGCGGGTATTGATGCTAGTAATATAGATCATTTAGAAATTATATCTAATACAAAAAGGTATGCAAGAAGCTTTTTCGTTTCTAATTTACCAAGAATGTGTACATTTCCAGAATTATTTAGGGATTTATATATTTTTGGAGATGTTAATACTTCTATTATTATTAATCCAGTTAAAGAAGAAAGGTCTCAAAATGAATTAAATAGAGTTATTAATGAATTAGAAACAGAAAGAATAGTTGCAATGGATAAAGGGAATATCAATAGAGAAAGTACAATTACACAAAAGAGATTTGAAGCAGAACACTTAAGAGACGAAATAGCAGCAGGATTTAATAAATTGTATGAAGCTTCCATTGTTGCTACTCTTTTTACATATAGTTTAGAAGAATTAGATAAACAAACAAAAATGTTAATTTCTGAAATGTCAAAAAATTTAGTTAACATTAAAACTGCATGGGCAATGCAAGAAGAAGCTTTTCAAAGTAATTTACCTTTTGTAGAAGATAAAGTAAAAAAAGTACATACATTTGATAGAAATTCTATGGGAACAGTGTTTCCTTTTACAAGTTCAGAAGTAGGACATCCTACGGGAGTACCAATTGGATTTAATAAACAAACAGGAACACCAATTCTTTTTGACAATTTCCATCCGTCTTTAACAAATTATAATATGGTTATATTTGCTAAATCAGGAGCAGGAAAATCTGTTACAATGAAAACTTTAGTATCAAGATCATCTGTACTTATGGGAATTGAAAGTTTGGCATTAGATGCAGAAGGAGAATATAAAGTTGTTGCTGAAAGTTTAGGAGGAATTAACGTTATAATAAGTCCTAATTCAAAAACAATTATAAATTTATTTGATATAGAAATAGAAAAAATGAAAGATGAAATTACAGGAAGAGAAAGAAGCGTCTTAAATATAGAAAACAAAGTTGAAGATGTTACTCAAGCTTTATTAACTATGGCAAAAGGAAGTACAAGAAGTACAGAAGTTAATGAACTTACAAAGCAAATTATAGCAGAATCAGTAGCAGAAGAATATGCAAGCCTAGGAATTACAAGTAATCCAAATAGTTTATACAAGACAACAGAAATGAAATTAAATAATGACAATTTACTTGGAAAAGAAAGAAAAGAAATGCCAACAATAGGAAGTTGGTACAGAAGAATACAAGCAAAGGCAAAAGAAAACAATAATCCAGATTATCAATTCCATTATAGTTATCTTTTAAAAGTTATGAAACAATATATTAGAGAATATGATGGGCAAATGGCTTATTTTGATGGACAATCTACTTTTGAGTTATTAGAAGGGGCACCTTTTATTAATATAGATATATCTCAATTAGAAGAAAGATTTGCTAGACCACTAGCACAACAAATACTACTTTCTTGGATATGGGAAAAATTTGTTAAGAAAAATAGTGAAGACAGAACTAAAGCAACAAAGAAAAGAGTATTAGTTGATGAAGCATGGATGTTACTTCCATACGAAGAAGCAGTAGACTTTTTAAACAAAATGGCTAGACGTGCAAGAAAAAGAAATGTTTCTTTAGCTATTATATCTCAAAGATTTCAAGATTTCTATGAGAAAGCAGAAGCACAAGCAGTACTAACATCTTCTGATACAAAACTATTTTTAGCACAAGATAAAGCAGAAATAGAATACTTAAAAGAAGTATTTAAATTATCTGAAGGAGAAGCAAACTTTTTGGTAACTTGCCAAAAAGGAGAAGGGTTATTTAAAGTTGGATCAGATACAGCAATATTAAAAATTATGCCAACTAGAAAAGAATTCGAATTTGTTGAAACAAATTTAAATAACTTGGCAAAGATGAGACAGAGTCAATAAGTGGAGGAAGAAATATGAGAATCTTTACAAATAAAAGTATATGGAAGAAAATAGCTATAGCATTAGTAATTGTTATTTTATTTGAATTTATGGTAACAAGCCCTGTTAGAGCAGAGGACGATGGTTTAGGCGGAAAGTTAATGAATCCAATTCTAACATTTATAATGTTTTTAGGTGATGGACTTTTAGGGATTATACATGAAGGTGTTATGGGACAAGATCAAACCATAGTCCGTGTAGATATGTCAACATCGATGTGGGATAAAATAAAGCCGTGGTTAGTAGGAATTGGAGCAGCTATTGTAGCTGTAATTGCAGTAGTTTTAACAGGAGGAATAGCTGTATTAATAGGAGCAGCAACATCGATTGTAGCTTTTGCTGCAACTGGTGCTACAGTACTCTTTGTTGTGGGAACAGGAGTAGCAGCAGGAGTGTGGTATGATGCTAACTGCTTGCCACAGGATTTGGTATTACCATTATATACAATATCAGCAGAAGAAATATTTAAAGGTGAAATATTATTATTTGATGTTGACTTTTTTAATCCTAAAGATGATATTTATTTAAAAACTAAAGAAGGAACAACATATAAATTATCAGATTTTTCAGAGCAAGAAATAAATGAAGCTATTAGTGAGAAAGGAATAGAGAAATATTTTTATTATGATGAAAATAATGAAGAAGTAACTACTTCAAAACAAAATACATCTTTAGAACTCCAAAAAACAATAAGCAAATGGTATAATGGATTAAGAAATATAGCTTTAGTATTAATGATGTCAGTTTTATTATATGTAGCTATTAGAATGATGTTGTCTTCAATGGCAGCAGATAAAGCAAAATATAAGCAAATGCTAATAGACTGGTTAGTTGGAATGTGTTTATTATTCTTTCTACACTATATTATGGCATTTTCAGTTACAATTGTTAAACAATTTACAAAAGTTATTGATTCTGGATTTAATGAAAAAGGAAATGTATATGCAGTTGTAATGGAAGATGACGAAGCAGAGAAATTAAGTGGCAAACTAGAAGATTTAGGTATGGAAAATATGATACAAGAAGAAGGTGGAAAAGATTATATAGTATGGCCAAACTTGAATTTAATGGGAAAAGTTAGATTACAAGCACAATTGACCATGGGAACACCACAATTTATAGGATATTCTATATGTTTTGTTGCATTAGCATTGTATACACTTTATTTTACTTTTACATATTTAAAAAGGGTTTTATATTTAGCATTTTTAACTATAATTGCACCATTTGTGGCATTAACATACCCAATTGATAAATTAAATGATGGACAGGCTCAAGGATTTAATAAATGGTTAAAAGAATATATATTTAACTTATTAATACAACCAATGCACTTATTATTATATACAATATTAGTAGCATCAGTATTTGATTTTGCAGGAAAAAATGTAGTTTATATGATAGTTGCAATATTTTTCTTATTACCTGCTGAAAAATTACTTCGTAGTTTATTTGGATTTGAAAAAGCAAGTACACCTGCTTCACTTGCAGGTGCAGCTGTTGGAGCTGGCATGATTACAAATGGTATAAATAAAATGTTACATAAAGGTCCTAATGGATCAGATAAAAAGGGACTTGGAAATGGTGGAATAGATGATGGAGATACATCTATTAATTATAATGATAATAGTTTTGATGAAGTGGGAGTTATGGGAGGTGACCCAGGAAATCCACCACCACCAGGAGGACCAGGAAATCCACCACCTTCACCAGGGGGACCAGGAAATCCACCACCTTCACCAGGGGGACCAGGAAATCCACCACCTTCACCAGGGGGACCAGGAGGTCCACCACCACCTGGTGCTCAAGGTGGAGATAGAGATGCTTATGGTAATGACGATAATATAATTGACTTAAATCCTGATGAATGGAGAATGTATGATGTAGATGATACACCAACATCAGGAGCGCTAGGACTTCCTATGTTTGATATAGATGATACACCATCATCAGGAGCACTAGGACTTCCTATGTTTGATAATGGCAATAGTGATAATATAGATAATTCTAATGATGATGTAGAATATCCAATAGGATATGCCAACATAGATACACCTAATGCAGAATATCCACCAAGTTATGAAAATATAGATACTCCAGATGTGGAATATCCACCAAGGTATGCAAATATAGATGATTATGATAATGATGATAATATAATTGACGTAGATTATAATGAATATGATGCAGATGATACACCGCCACAAACGCCACCAGCACAAACGCCACCGCCACAAACGCCACCACCACAAACACCACCACCACCACAAACGCCACCGCCACAAACACCACCAACAAATCAAGGAAATGGTAATACATCAAGACAATCAGGTAGAGAGAGACCTACAAGAGGACAAAGAATTCTAAGAGCAGCAAAATTTGGAGGAAGAAGATTGGCTTCACAAGCTGGACGTGGTATAGGTAATGCTATGATAAAAGCTCCAGGTGCTATAACAAAGACGGCATTAAAAGCAGGAGTAGGATTAACCGCTGCAACAGCAGCAGCAATAGCTGCAGGTACTACAGGAGATCCAAAGAATATAGCTACATCTGGACTAGCTGCATTGGGAGTAGGAGCAGCATTTGGAGGAAATGTAGCAGATAGTGCTATGAATAGAACTAATTCTGTTATGGCTCCAGTAGTAGAGGGAATACAACAAGGATACTATGAACAAGACGAATATAGACAAAAACAACTAGATAAACAAAATAGACAATGGAAAAAAGACCTTAAAAATAGAGAGTACTTAGAAAGAACTGTTGGAATGGATAAAGCAAAAGAAATGTACAAAAATGGTGATATAGATGAATACTTAAAATATGGAATTAAAGATGTAAAAGAAATGGCTACTATACAAAAATTACAAGATGAAGGTATAGCTAGAGATAGGAAACATGCTATGGCAATTCACGAGTATGCTGAAAGAACTGGAGATACAACTAAGATGAAGAATAAAGATAGAGAAGATTGGAAAACTACATATCAAAAAGAATATATAGGTAGAGGACATTCAGAAGATAATGCAACTAGGTTAAGTACAGATACTCTAAATTATGTTGATCAATACCACAAGTTAAAAAACAAATTATAGGAGGTATATAAATGCATAAAATAATGAGATTTTATAACCAGAATAGAAAAGCAATATGGGGATTTATAATATTTGTAGCATTTTTAATTATAATATTACAATTATTAAATTATTTTGCAAAACGAGATAATGAAAAAAATCTAAATTCAGTAAATAATATAAAAAACAATACAGTTCAATACAATGATATAAATTTAGAATCAGAGAAATCAGCATTATCTGGTGAAAAAATCTCAGAAAGTCAGAAAGAGGAAATAAAAACAATAGACAAGTTCTTTTCATATTGCAATGAAGAGAACTTGCAAGATGCATATAATTTATTAACAGAAGAATGCAAAGAAGAAATGTATATAACAGAGGAGACCTTTAAAGAAAGTTATTATAAACAAATTTTAAATGGTCAAAAGAAAAATATTTCAGTTGAAAATTGGACAGATAATATATTTAAAGTAAGAATAACAGATGATTATTTATCAAGTGGCAAGTATTCAGCAGGAAATACAATACAAGATTATATAACAGTAGAAAAAGACGACAATAAAGAATATAAGTTAAATATTAATGGATATATTAGAAGAACAAATCCAAATAAAGAAGTAGAACATAAAGATATAAAGATAAAAGCAGTTGAAAAAAATATATATATGGATTACACAACATATGTTTTTGAAATTACAAATAATTCATATAGGACAATATTGTTAGACGAACTTAAAAATATAGATAGTATGTATATACAAGATGATAATAAAGTCAAATATCCATCTTATACACATGAACTGTCTTTAGGAGAATTACAAATTAATTCAGGGGAAAAAAGAAAAGTAAAAATTAAATATTACAGTAAATATAGTTCAGCTAAAAGAATTACTAATATAGTATTTTCTAAAGTAATATTAGACTATGAGAGTTATTCAAGCCTTAGAGACAAGAGTTCTTATGGAAACTATTATACATTTGAGATAGGGGTATAAGCAATAAGAAAAGGAGAAACTAATGGGAGATAATTTTAATGATGTAAAAGATGAAATGATTAATACATTAAAAAAACCCTTTAACTTAAAACGTTTAAAAAAAATTATTATTATATTAACTATTATTGTAATAGTAGGATTAGGTCCATTAATTCATTGGCTAACAATAGATGATGGAACATATAATGAAGGTGATTGGTCAAATACGCCTTATGCAGCAAGTCAATATACTAATAATTTTAGTATTGCAGATGATGGAAAATTATCAAGTTCAATGACTGCACAAGAGTTATGGGACAAGATGATAGAAAATAACAGTAGAGTGGATCTTTATTTAGATAGTCCAGAAGAATTAATAAAATTAATGAATGCAGAAGTAATAACTCAGTATTTAGACACAAGACCAAATCCAGATGCAGAAGTAGATTGGGATACAATAAATGATATAAATTCTAAAGAAATACAAGGTATTATAAAACTAAAAAGAGCAGATACAGATGGAAATATATCAACAATGGTATACACAGATCCAGAGACATTTCAAAGATATATAGATGATTATAATAGTTCAGGATCAGAATCAGCTAAAAGTAATGCATTAAAATATTTTACTTTGGAAAAAATAACTTCTTCATTAATGGGCTCAAGTCAAACAGCATCCTCAATCACTGCTGGTGATACTATTAAAATCCCAGCTGGATTAGGTTCTGTACATACATATATGGGTTGGCAAATAATTTCTTCTACTACTTCTACACAATATAAATTAAGAGAGCAAACAGGAATGCCTTTTGATGAAGAAGGATTTGGAAAAATAAATGGACGCTATGTAATAGCATGTACAACTACTTTTGGAACAGTAGGAGATTATATAGACTTTTATCAAGAAGATGGAACAGTTATACCATGTATTATTGGAGACATTAAAAATCAAAATGATAGTGGCTGTACTAAGTGGGGGCATGAAAATGGCCATTGTATTATTGAGTTTGTTGTAAATAAGGATACATGGTATAATACAGGTCATGGAAATCCTGGAACAAGTGCTTGCCATCCTGAGTGGAATCAAAATTTAACAAAAGCTGTAAACGGTGGAAGTTATTTTGATAATCCTAATTTTGGAAATGAAACAGTAGTAGAAAATGGAAACACTGTGGGAGATAATAGTAATGATGCAATGAAATGGCCTACAGATGGAACAAATATATCGTCACAATTTGGCCCAAGAAATTCACCTACATCGGGTGCATCTAGTGATCATAAGGGAATTGATATAAGTGTACCAGTAGGTACAAATGTATATGCATGTGAAGCAGGAAAAGTTACAATAGCTGGTAATAGTAGCTCAGCAGGAAATTGGGTTGTTATTGACCATGGAAATGGATATGTATCTAAATATATGCATAACAGTGAATTAAAAGTTTCTTCAGGCGATACTGTAGAAAAAGGACAATTAATTGCATTATCAGGAAATACAGGTATTTCTACTGGACCACATCTTCACTTTCAAATAGAATCTCAAGGAGAAGCTGTTGACCCATTATCATTTAAATATGATAATAACATGGGAAATGGTGAAGGTGGAACAGGTTCAAATAATAGTAATAGTAGTAATTCTGAGTCCACTACAACAAAATATTGTGCTAAAGTAGCAACTTGGAGTGAAGAAACACATACTATTGAATCAAATGACTCAGAAACAGCACCAAGTTCATCAATTGTTTATAGTATGACAACAACTAATATAAACTACCAGCAATTAGTAAGTGGTTATACAATGCCATTTAACTATCTATGGGCTTTATTAGTAATAGGAGAAGATAAAGACTTTGTATTAGATTTAGCAGAGTTAGTATACAATAGTGAACTAGAAATTACAGTTCACGATAATTTAACTGTAAATACAAACACTGTAGTTAATACATATACAAAGAAAAAGAGAACAGATACAGAAGCACAAGTGACAGTACTATATGGAGAGGAAAGTGTTTCTGAAAACTTTAATACAGTAAAAGGTAATTGGACAGATGAAGAATCTAATAATTACGAAGTAACTGAAACAACAATTACAAAAACAAATACATTAGATGTGGCTTTAACAAAGGCAAATACTTGGATTGTAGACTACTCACAAGAATATAAATATCAACAACCAGAAACAAATACAACAAATGACTCACAAACTTTAAAAAATAAAGATTATCCAAGTATACCAGATGAAACTTCAAGCTCTGATACTTATAATCATGCAATAAATTTATTAAATACCCAAATGGCAAATTATTTAAATGCATTTACTTGTGTAGGTGGAACTATTGATTATATAAAAGCAGAGATATATAATGCTACTGTTAATAGAAATGTAAATACAACAAATGTAATAGAAACAACCCAATATATTTCATCACCACCAAATAATAATCCAAAAACAGATATAGATGCAGAAGAGGACAATTTTGTTAATATATTAGAAAAAGATGAAAATAGAAAGGCAAAGACTCTAATTTTAGGTGTCTCAGGATGGCTGTTTGAAATATTAGAAAATAATGATGATACAAAAGATATGGTTGATTTAACAAATTACTTGCTATATAAGTTAGTAGGTCATGGTTTTGGTGAAGATTTAGATCCTGAAAATATTTTTAGTGCATATGAACCATCAAATTTTGAAGATATATCTGGAAGCACAGGAAGCACAGGAAGTTCAGGAAGCGTAGCAAGTGGTGGTGCAGGAACTATAGGGGTATATACATCAACTACTGGAAAAAAATACAATTTATATTTGCAAGGAAGTGGAGCTCCATGGGCAAATGAAGATTATGGAGATTCTCGTAGTATGGCTCTAGCTGGATGTGGACCAACAGCAGAAGCTATAATAGCTAGCGCATACAATGCAGATATAACACCTAGTACAACTAGAAAAGATATTGTTAGTAAGCTTGGAATAGGAAACCATTCATCTGCAACTTGGATAGGACAATCCTTAAAGAGATTAGTTCCAGGAGTAAAAACGAGTGTAGGAGCATTTAATGAAACTAGAATAAAGAATTGTCTTAAGAATTCAGGGCAGGTTTGGTTAGTTGTTCAACACTGCAAATATACATCAGGTGCTCACTGTATAGCATTAATAGATTATAAAGATTCTAATAAAGTTTATGTAGCACATGGAACAGCAAGAAGTAGACCATATGGATGGGATGATTTAAGTTATATTAGGCAATATATTAAATATAATAGTATACTGTATGTAGGAGGATAATAAATTGAAAAATAGTATTAAAATAGCAATAATTATATTAATAGTACTGATACTTTTTGTTTCAATATTGCTA
>CARBKU010000024.1:9559-11776 GCA_948946035.1 uncultured Clostridia bacterium | reverse complement strand
GTAAAAAAATCATATATTATAACCTACTCTTGTAAAAAGTCGAAACTTAAATTTTTTTATTTTAACTACTCATTTGTATAAATACTAGTTACACAGTTAATTGAAATTAATTGATGAACAACTTCTAATTAATTAAACTGTGAATAGTAACAAATACTAAAAAAAACCTCATAATATTTGTTTAATTTTTAAGCAAAATTTTGAGGTTTACAACCAATAAATTATTTAGTTTATTTCAATAGAAAAAACTATTTATTGTTTATTATGCACTCTTTAATTCTAATCTTAATTTATCAGCTATCATAGCGATAAATTCGCTATTCGTTGGCTTTCCTTTTGCTGCTGAGATAGTGTAACCAAATATATTTTCAACTACTTCTTGTTGTCCTCTACCCCAAGCTACTTCTATCGCATGTCTTATTGCACGTTCAACTCTTGATGGAGTTGTACTATATTTATACGCAATTTTTGGATATAAACTTTTTGTTATTTGGTTTATAACGTCTATATCGTTTATAACCATCATTATTGCTTCTCTTAGATATTGATATCCTTTTATATGTGCTGGCACTCCAACTTCATGTATTACATTTGTAACTAATGCTTCTAAATTTTCTTCTTTTTTACTTTCGTCTTCACTTAATTCGATATATTGTTGTTTTGTTTCTCTTGCAACGAAATTGTTTGTATTTCCTTGTTGTGTTGGTTTAAAGAATTTTATGTCTCTAATTCTTTTTATTAATAATTCTATGTCAAATGGTTTTACAACATAGTATTCTGCACCTAATGTAATTGCTTTTTGAGTTATTTTGTCTTGTCCTACTGCTGATAACATAATACATATTGGTTTTTTACTACTTTTTATAATATTTATATTTTCTAATACCCCTAATCCATCTAAATGTGGCATTATTACATCTAATAATACAACGTCTGGTGTTGTATTTGCAATTATATCAATTGCTTCACTACCATCCTTTGCCATTCCTATTACTTCCATATCATTTTGTGAGTTTATATATGATGCTAATGTATGGCTAAAATCTTGATTATCGTCTGCTATTAAAACAGAAATTTTTTCTTTCATTGTTTCCCTCCTAATTTTTAACTGTAAATTTTTTACAATTGATATTATAATATCTTATTCGAGGTTTTGCAATATTTTTTTGGAAATTTTTTCCAAAATTTTATGAAAGTCCAAATTTTATATACATTTTTATATATATTTTTTAGATAACTGTTTGACTTCTCTTAAAATTATTTTTTTTGTTTCAAAATCATTCATTAATTTTTGTTTATTCTCCGCTTCTAACTCTATTATACAAACAACATTTTCACCATAATCAGTCTTTTTTATATTAATTTGATTATTTTTACAATAATATTTAAAATTTTCAAAATTATTGTAATTTAAAATTACTTCTAGCTCTTCTCCCCATACTTTTTTTACTCTTTTTGAATTTTCAATTGCTTTTTGTAAACTATCTGAATAAGCTCTAACTAGACCTCCTGTGCCTAACAGAACTCCTCCAAAATATCTAGTAACAACAACTAAAACATTTGCTAAATTGTTTTTTTGTAAAATATTTAACATAGGAGCTCCTGCTGTTCCAGATGGCTCACCATCATCACTAGATTTCTCTATAATATTCTCATTTTGTACAATTCTATATGCTACACAGTTATGCCTTGCATCAAAATATTTCTTTTTTATGGATTTTATTTTTTTTTCTGCATCTTCCACTGTTTCTACATATATTAAATTTGCTATAAACTTAGACTTCTTTTCTACAATTTCTGCATTAACACTTTCTTCAATTGTACTAAATTCTTTCATCAACTAATCCTTTCTCGAGTTGTTTTCATTTAGGAAACTACGACAACAAAGCTATTTAAAAATTAAATAATATATTGGTATACTATATAATTAATGCTTTAGATGTAAATTATAACATTTACATATTACCAAAGACCTGCTGTGTATCCAGTAGAATATGCTATTTGCAAATTAAATCCTCCTGTATAACTATCTACATCTATAATCTCTCCAGCAAAAAATAGTCCTTTTACTATTTTAGATTCCATTGTCTTTGGGTTTATTTCTTTTATAGATACTCCTCCACTGGTAATAATAGCTTCTTCTATTGGTCTAAATGATTTTATATCTATTTCCAATTTTTTTAATAATGCTACCATTCTTTTTCTTTCTTCCTTTGT
>CARBKU010000024.1:0-9549 GCA_948946035.1 uncultured Clostridia bacterium | reverse complement strand
TCATTAACCTTTTTTTCTGGATTTATACCACTTTTATCTATAAAAACTTTAATTAATTTTTGTGGTAACAATTTATCTAAGCTATTTTTAAATTGTTTATTTTTTAACTCACTAAAATCTCTTAATATCCTTTCATCTAATTTTTCTGCTGAAAGTGCAGGTTTTAAGTCTATGTTTAAAACTATATCATGTGTATTCATCTTTTCTTCTACATTTTTATATCTAACTAAATGTGCAGATGAACTTAAAATAGTTGGTCCTGAAACTCCAAAATGAGTAAATAACATTTCTCCAAAATTTTGATAAATAAGCTTTTTACTTTGTTTGTCTACTAATTTTATTCCTACATTTCTTAGACTTAATCCTTGTAATTCTTGATGCATATTTTTGTCATATGTTTCTAATGGCACTAGTGATGGTTTTATTTTTGTTATACTATGTCCTAAATCTTTAACCAATTTATATCCATCTCCTGTCGAACCTGTTAGTGGGTAGCTTTTTCCGCCTGTTGCTATAATTATTTTATCTGCTTTTATTATTTCTCCATTTACTTCTACTCCTTGTACTTCTTTAATTTGATTTTCTTTATCTTCATTTATTATAATTTTTTCTACTTTTGAATTATAGTAAATTTTTATATTTAATTCTTTTAACTTTGATGTAAAGCATTTTAAAACATCTTGTGATTTATCTGTTATAGGAAATATTCTATTTCCTCTTTCTTCTTTTACTTCTAACCCCTGTTCCTTTAAGAATTTAATAATATCTTGGTTGGTATAGTTTTGGTAACAACTATATAAAAACATTCCATTACCTGGTGTATTTTTTATAAAATCTTGCATATCTAAAGAAGATGTAATATTACATCTTCCTTTTCCTGTAATTAATAATTTTCTTCCTAATGATTGCGTCTTTTCTAAAATAATTACTTCATTTCCATTTTGCTTAGCGGTAATAGCTGCCATCATTCCTGCTGGTCCACCGCCTATAACAAGTACTTTCATATAGTTTCCTTTCATTCTATTTTTCGTTTTTTATTTCCTCAACAATTTCTTGTAATACTTTTTCTCTATTTTTTGATGTATCATAAAACCTTAGTCCATATTGCTCACAATCTCTTTTTATTTTTTTTGCCTTTTCTATAGAATTTTTGCAATATTCTAATAACTCATCATATTTATATATTTTTGTCCAATCATCTTTTGTGTCATATTTTAATATATTATTAGCCATGTCATTTGGTTTAATATCAATTTGACTTAACACATAAATAAGCTTGTCATCATCTTTTCCAAATAATTCTGCACACTTACTTATATGCATCTCACAACCTTCTATAATAAATTTATGTTTATACCTTGAGAATTTTTTCAGATTTTCATAATATTCCATAAAAAATTTGTACCATTTTTCATTATTAATTGCTGTGTGTGGAGCAATTGATAATTCTGGAAATATGTCTCTAAATGTATTTCTTAATGCATCTAATCTAATTATTTGATATCCATAGGTATTTACTAATTTATCCGCTAATGTAGATTTTCCTGCTCTTGGTCTTCCAATAATAATTATATCTTTCATGTTTTTATTTCCTTTATTTTTTAATATACTCAATAGCTTTTAATATTCCTAATTTGCCATATTCATAAGTCAGTCCACCTTGCATATAAGCAATATATGGAGCTCTAATTGGTCCATCACAACTAAGTTCTATTGTTGAACCTTGTGTAAAAGTACCTGCTGCCATTATAACTTTATCATCATATCCTCCCATATCACTTGGGTATGGTATAACATATGAATCAATAGGTGAACCTTTTTGAATTCCTTGGCAAAATTTAACAAGTGCTTCTTCTGAGCCTAAGCTTATTGTTTGCACAATATCTGCCCTTTGTTCATTATAAGTTGGCTCTACTTTGTAACCTAATTTTTCTAATATTCTGCTTGCAAAAATAGCTGTTTTAACACTACTTGCTACTACAGTAGGTGCAAAAAATAAACCTTTTAATAATAATGGATTTTGGTTTAATGATGGTCCTATTTCTTTTCCTATTCCTGGTGAAGTTAATCTTTCTGCACATAATTCAATTAAATCTTTTTTTCCAACAATATATGCACCTGAAGTTGCAATTCCAGCACCTAAATTTTTCATTAATGAACCAACTGCTATATCAGCTCCTATTTCAATTGGTTCTTTATCTTGTACAAACTCTCCATAACAATTGTCTACCATAATTATTACTTCATTATTTACTTCTCTTATTGCTGTAATTACTTTCTCTATTTTTTCTATTGTTAAACTTTTTCTTGTAGAGTATCCCCTAGACCTTTGAATTTCTACTAATTTAACATCTTTTTTCGCTAATCTTTGCTTTATTTTTTCTATATCAAAATCATTGTTTATTAAATTTATTTGCTCATATTTAATCCCAAATGATTTTAATGAACTTTTACTTTCTTTTTTACCTATTCCAATTACAGTTTGTAAAGTATCATATGGCTCACCTGTGATACTTAACATTGTTTCATTTGGACGTAATAATGCTGATAATGTTACTGCTAGTGCATGTGTTCCAGATATTAGTTGTGTTCTAACTAAACTGTCTTCAGCTTTAAATATTTTCGCATATATTTCTTCTATTTTATTTCTTCCTGCTTCATCAATTCCATATCCAGTGGATGATACTAAATGCACTTCTTGTAAATTGCATTCTTGAAATGCTGTTAATACTTTTTTGCTATTTATTTGGCAAATTTCTTCTACTTTTTTTATTTGCTCTTTTATTTCTTCTTCTGTTTCTTTTGTTATTTGTGGTATTTCTTGTTTATCCATTGTTTTCTCCTTAATTTTATATTTCTCATATTTTACTATATTTTAACATATTTTGCAATCATTGAAAAATGCATAGATATAGTATATAATTAAAATAATAAAAAAGAAGGGACTGTTTTAAAAATGAAAAAAGGAAAACTACTAACTATAACATTAATTATTATAATTCTAATAATAATTATAGCAATTGGATATTTTATTTATAATATACAAGCTTTTAGAAATAAATCCAATGAAAAATTAAGCGAATTAGAAAATACTGTCTTATCATTAAAAAATACAATTGATGAAGCAGAAAAATCAAATAACACTAATACTACTATTACTAATCCAGATAACACTACATCAATAGAAAAAAGCAATATTTTAGGAGATATGTCTTATATTGAAATCGAATTAGAAACCATTGGAAATGAAGGTCCAATATATAAAGCGCTAAAAATAACTGATAAAAATGTAATATCCAATTTAAAAAATATAATAAATAATGCCCAGACCTATACAAGTGAAAATATAGGTGGTTTCTTTGAAGGTTGTCCAATTTTAAAAGTATACCAAACTGATGGAAAAGAACTTTCTATAATTGCTTCTGACAATTTTTTCGAAGATAACAAAACCACAAATATAATTGGAGTTTCGACAAAAAAAGACTTTAGCGACAAAGTTCTTTATTAAGTTGAAACTCAACTAGCACAATACCTAGAAAAGATTTATAATCAATACAATTAAAAATGAGACAAATGAGGACCGTCCCTCATCTGTCTCTTATATTATATTACATATTTTTTTATTAGTACGACTCCTCCTGCTACTGTTATTAGTATTATAAATCCTATTGTAAAATATATTCTAATTTGACCTGTGCTTACAGATAACATTACTGGTGCATCATCAATGTCGTCTTCCCCAGCTTTTTTATTGTCTGGAGTTGAGTCTTTGTCTGGTAATCCATATTTGTTGTGATCTTCAGATATTTCTGCTGTATTTACTTTTAATCCTATGTTGTCTTCACTATTAATCCATGTTAGAAGTACTTCTACGTCAGCATATTCTCCTGGTTGTAATAATTGACTTTCTAGCATTCTTGTTGAAATTACATTGTTTCCTTCGTCTTTCCATCCTGGATTGTCTGTTGCAATAAATTTTAGTCCTTGTGGAATGTAATCTTTTATTTCTTTAGCACAGCCTTCAACATCACCTTCATTTGTTACTCTTATTGAATATTTAAATTTGACTGTTACTTCGTTTAGTTTCTTTCTGTGTAATTCTATTTTTACAATTTGTTCTGGGTCGTCATATGGTTTATGTCCTGTATTTTTTATTGTTTGTTTGTCATTTTCTATTATAATTGCTTGTGTTACCCATTTTCTTAGACTTAAGTCAAATGTTTTTGTTACTAATTTTTCAAAATCATCATCATCTTGTTGCCCTGGAATATAATCTCCTTTTTTATCATCTTTATATGATGGTAAATCCTTGTCTTCTGGTAATACGACATTATTATGTTGTGAGTCTCTGTCTGTTACATCTTCTTTGTTTTCGTCTTTATATTCTGTAATATCAGCTATATTAGTAATTTTTGTGCTTTCTGTTATTGTATCTTTTACTTTACACATTATTGGTACTTCTTTATAGTCTAATTCTATTTTTCCTTCTTCATTTATTGTTGCTTTTGTTATTTTGCTATCTTCTAAGTACCTTGTTGTAACTGTTCTTCCATCATTTGATACTTTCCATCCATATTTTTTATTAAAGTCTCCATTTACATATTCTAAGTATGTTGGTAAGTGATCTTTTATTTCACTTGCATATCCATCAATTTCCCCTTCATTGTAAACTCTTAACATGTATATTACTATATTGTTTTGTTTTACAAATACTGGTTCTTTTGTATGGTTATATATTGCTGTTGTTATTAGTTCTCCTTTTTCATTTTTTGTATTCAATTTTGATGTATCTACCACTGGCTCTCTTCTATATGATCCATCTTCATTTTTCAAATAGTCTTTATCTTCTATTTTTTGGTCTTCACTTACTGCTATAATAAATTTTCTTAAGCTTAAGTCAAATACTTCTTCAGGTATAATTGTTTTTTCTGGTATAATTACTTTTTCAAAGTCATCATCATCTTCTTGTCCTGGAATGTAATCTCCTTCTTCCTCATCTTTATATGATGGTAGGTCTTCGTCTTTTGGAAGTTCTACATTATTACTTTGTGAATCCCTATCTGTAACAATTTTTTTGTCTTCATCTCTGTATTCTGTAATATCTGCTATGTTTGTTATTTTCTCGTCTGTCTTTGCTGTATCTTTTACTTTACACATTATTGGTACTTCTTTATATGATAGTACTATTTTTTCATCACTATTTTTTGATATTTTATTTATTTTACTATCTTTTAAATATGTTGTTACAACTGTTCTTCCATCTTTTGATACTTTCCATCCATATTTTCTATTAAAATCTCCATTTACAAATTCTAAGTTTGTTGGTAAATGGTCTTTTATTTCACTTGCATATCCATCCATATCACCTTCGTTGTAAACTCTTAGCATATATACTACTATATCATTTTTTTCTACTTTTACAGGTTCTTTTGTATGGTTATATATTGCTGTTGTTATTAGTCTTCCATATTCATCTTCTGTATTTAGTTTTGATGTATCTACTACTGGTGCTCTTTTATATGATCCATCACTATTTTTTAAGTATTCGTTACCTTCTATAGTTTCATCCTTACTTACTGCTATAATGAATTTTCTTAGTGCTAAATCAAATGATTGTAATATTATGTTATCGTAGTCCTCATCATCTTCATATTTAACCCACTTGTCTGTTTCAGAGTCTCTATCATCTACTGGATCTCCATTTTCGTCTGTATCTTCTGAAATTTCTGCTTCATTTCTTATAACTGTACCAGCAATGTTATCTGATACTACTTTTAATTTTACAGATATTTCTTTATATGATAAGTCAGCTTCTGTTTTTGTTCCATCATTTTTTCCAAATGCTTTTATTAAGTTTTCAGTAAATGAAACTCTATGATCTTCTCCTTCTGTTGGAGCAGGTTCACCACCATACATATCTAAATAATTTGTTGAAATTTGAATAATGTTTTCTCTTTTATCGTCATATACGAATTTTCCCCATAAATATTTTTGGTTAAATTCAATTGCCTTTTTTTCTTCGTCTGTTAATGTTGTGTCTGCCTTTAAGTCATCTCCTTCTTTTTCAGACCATAAGAATTGTAATCCTTCTGGTATATCTTCAGTTATTTCTGAAGCATATCCATCTATTGTTCCTTCGTTATAAATTCTAAATGTGTATGTTACAATGTCTCCTTTTTTTACTGCAACTGGGTCTTTATTTAGTTTATAATCAGCTGTTGTATTTCCACCTACAATGTTTAATTTACTTACATCTACACTTTCTATTCTTTCTGGGACTTTTTGTTCATTTACTGCAACTATACGTTTTATTAATTTTAAGTCAAAACTTTCTGGCATTAATACTAACTTTTCAAAGTCATCATCGTCTTGTTGTCCTTTATAGTAGTAATCTGAGTCATTTAGAATTTCTTTATTATCTCTACCTGTATAGTCTGACATGTTATCTTTATCTACTTCTGGTGTTGTACTTGGTTCTGAGTCTCTGTCTGCTCCTTCTTGATTTGTTATTTCTACATTAGTTTCACCATCTATTTCTTTTGATATCCATGCAACATTTGTTAATATCTTATTATTTTTTGAATCTGCTATTGCTGTTACTTCACATTCAATTTCTATTGTTTCATAACTATTGCTAGATTCAGTACTTAAACTCCCTTTGGTGTATGCATCTAAATTTGTTGTATCTCCCTTTTTTCTTTCTAATATTAATTTATTGTCATCTTCTTCATCATATGATTTTAGTATAAAGTTTCCACTTACTACATTTTTAAATTTTAGCCCTGTTGGTAGTTGATCAATGATTTCTGTTGCTCTTCCTACTTTTTCTCCTTCATTATATATTGTCATTTTATATGTAATTATATCACCTGTTTTTACAGTTACAGGGTCTTTTTTGTGTTTATATGTAGCTGTTGTCCCTGTTTCTAAAGTTGTTTCTACAACATTTGGAACTCTTGAAGTAACTCCTTTAAGTTCTTCTCCATTTACTTTTGTTATGTATTTTCTTAATGCTAAGTCAAATTTTTTAGCAGGTGTAGTTAATTTTACTGGTATTGTTGTTAATTTTTTTGATGGTATTACTACTGGTTGTGCACTATTGTTTTTACTTGATGCATATAAAGTTAATTCTGTGTTACTATAACTAATATCTATTCCTATATTTAAGTTTGCTATTGTTATTCTATTTTTTGGAATTGATATATAAAAGTCTTTTCCTACTAATTCTTTAATTGATTTATCTGTTTTAGATTTGTTTTCGTCTAATAAATTATATGTTGTAAAATCTGTCTCTCCTTCTTTTACAGAAAAGTTAATTGTATATGGTATACTATTTGGGCTTTCTGAAATGTTAATTGGCCCTATTATATAGTTTTCTCCATTAGTTTCATAATTTAAAGTTGTTGTATTTACTTTTGCTGGTATATTTGAAGTTGTTGAAGCATCATAATTTTTTGCATTTTGTTTAGCTGTTTCTATTAAATATTTATATAATATTTCTGCTTGTTGCTGTCTTTGTATTCCTTCGTCAGTATCGTTTATCCTAAAGTCACTTAAACTAGTGTATTCAGTTGCCCCATTTGTAGTATAAGTTAACCATCCTGTATTTTTAGTTTTATCATATAATGGTTCTCCATAGTTTGTAAAATACCATAATG
Source organism: uncultured Clostridia bacterium (assembly GCA_948946035.1). GTDB lineage: Bacteria > Bacillota > Clostridia > TANB77 > CAG-508 > CAG-269. The sequence goes on along the minus strand of CARBKU010000024.1, from coordinate 1,891 downwards.
CTGCTTGTTGTACTGCTTTAACATCATCTTCATTTAGAATAAAATCCCATTCTTCTGTCCAATCATCTGTTACATAAACTTTAGCAGCTCGCAATAATGCATCTTTTTCTTCTGGTGCTGATTGTCCTTTTACATAAAAATTGTCTAGCATAGCTAAAATTGCACTATATTTACTTACACTAGTATCATCGTTTATTGGTATTTCACCTTCTACTATTGATTTTAATGTGTCATTTTGCTTTCTTATGTTTTGTTTATCTTTTTTCATATCAAAAGAAATGTCGTATGTTTCACTTTTTTTGGTATCACTAAAACCAACTCCAGCTTTTAAACAGAATATACTTGAATCTGTTGGATCTGTACCTGCTTCACTAGAATATCTAACTATATTCCAGATTTTTGCACCTACAGCAGTAGTACCATTTGCATATGGATTTCCTATTCCATATCCAAAATAACTACTAGTTCCATTTCCTAAGTCTACTTCATTATTTGACATTAATTCTGTAATTCCTAAGTATATTGTCCCTTCAGCATATACTAAATTTTGCAAACTAGTTAACATGCAAAATGTAACTATGCTAATAACAGCTATTAGAATCTTCTTTAACTTCATAATTTTTTCTCCTTTTTTATTATTAAATAATATTCCTATTTATTATTTTACTATATTTTTTCTTTAAGTCAATATCGCTCTTTTCATACATTTTTAATCCTATTTTTTCATTCTATATTTTATTACGGAAATAGACTTTTTATTTGTTTGCATAAAAAGTTACATGCATTACAATTATATTACATTTTTGTTACAAAATCAATATTCTGCTCAAAATTTTTAGGTTAAATTATTTTCTTATAAAACTTTATAGCATTATGGTACAAAATTCGACAAAAAAAAGAGACAAATGAGGACTGTCCCCATCTATCTCATTACATATCTTTTAATTAGTGTAACTCCTCCTGCCATTATTATTAGTATTACAAATCCTATAGTAAAGTATACTCTAATTTGACCTGTACTTACAGATAACATTACTGGTGCATCATCAATGTCGTCTTCCCCAGCTTTTTTATTGTCTGGTGTTGAATCTTTGTCTGGTAATCCATATTCATTGTAATCTTTAGATATTTCTGCTGTGTTTACTTTTAATCCTATATTTTCTCCACTATTTATCCATGTTAATAGTACTTCTACATCAGCGTATTCTCCTGGTTTTAATAATTTGTTTTCTAGCAATTTTGTAGAAATTACATTATTTCCTTCGTCTTTCCATCCTGGATTATCTGCTGCAATAAATTTTAGTCCTTGTGGGATATAATCTTTTACTTCTTTTGCATATCCTTCAACATTACCTTCATTTAGTACTCTAATTGAATATCTGAATTTTACTGTTACTGTGTTTAATTTTTTTCTATGTAATTCTACTTTTACAATTTGTTCTGGATCATCATATGGCTTATGCCCTGTATTTGTTATTGTTTGTTTTCCATCTTCAATGACTATTGCTTGTGTTACCCATTTTCTTAAACTTAAGTCAAATACTTTTTTTGGTTCTTCTGGTATTATTACTTTTTCGAAATCATCATCATCTTCTTGCCCTGGAATATAGTCTCCTTCTTCATCATCTTTATATGATGGTAAGTCTTCATCTTTTGGTAACTCTACATTGTTACTTTCAGAGTCTCTGTCTTTTACTGGATTTTTGTCTTCATCTTTGTATTCTGTTATGTCTGCTATGTTTGTTATTTTTTCATTTGTTTTGGCTATTTCTTTTACTTTACACATTATTGGTACTTCTTTGTAGTCTAATACTATTTTTCCTTCTGCATTTTCTGTTGCTTTTGTTATTTTGCTATCTTCTAAGTACCTTGTTGTAACTGTTCTTCCATC
>CARBKU010000023.1 GCA_948946035.1 uncultured Clostridia bacterium | reverse complement strand
GGAAAGAAATTATTTGAAGAAGTAAAGAAATATTTAAATTTAATCAATTGTACAATAGAAGATTGTATAAAATATACATATACATTAACAAAGGCAACACCTATGTCAGAAAATAGAGAAAAATTTTGGAAAGATTATAAAAATGAAAAATTTGATTATATAATTGATAAATATGCTCAGAAAATTAAAAAAAGAATATTTACAAAAAAGTTGTCATATGCTAGAATAGCAATAGTAAAATATAAATATATTTTACTATTTATTAATACCTAAGAGGGTGAAAAAAGATGAAAAAATTTATAAAAATGCATGGGCTAGGAAATGATTATGTCTATATTGATGCTATCAATCAGCAAATAGACAATGAATCAGACCTAGCCAAATTTGTTAGTAATAGGCACTTTGGAATAGGATCTGACGGGCTAATCTTAATATGTAAAAGTGACATTGCTGACTTCAAAATGAAAATGTTTAATAGTGATGGAAGTCAAGCAGAAATGTGTGGTAATGGAATTAGATGTGTTGGAAAATTTGTATATGACAAAGGACTAACAAACAAAACACAAATAAAAATTGAAACATTAGCAGGTATAAAAACGTTGATACTAAATGTAAAAAACGAAAAAGTAGAAACAGTAAGAGTAGATATGGGAGAGCCAATATTAAAAGCTACGCAAATACCAGTAATATCACATGAAAATCCAGTAACAAATTTAATGTTAAAAGCACTAGATAAAGAATTTAGATTTACCTGTGTATCTATGGGAAACCCACATGCAATAACAGTAGTAGAAGATATTAAAGAATTTGAAGTTGAGAAGTATGGAAAAGTACTAGAAGTAGATTCAGCATTTCCAAATAAAACAAATGTAGAATTTGTACAAATTATTGATAAAAATCGTATCAAAATGAGAGTATGGGAAAGAGGTTCAGGAGAAACATTAGCCTGTGGAACAGGTGCATGTGCTACAGCAGTTGCATGCAACTTAAATAACCTAACAAGTAATCATGTATATGTAGAATTACTTGGTGGAACTTTAGAGATAGAATGGAATAAAGAAGATAATCACATTTATATGACAGGACCAGCAGTTACTGTTTTTGAAGGAGTCTTATTTGACTTTTAGTAATCAGAATTATGATAAAATTAAAAGAAATAATTGCTAAAATTATGCGCTTTAAGTACTTACTTATAAATTGAAAGGAATGATAATAATGAGTTTAATTAATGAAAATTTTTTAGAATTACAAGATAGTTATTTATTTTCAACAATTGCTAAAAAGGTAGCAAAATTTACAGAAGAAAATCCTAACAAAAAAATTATAAAATTAGGAATAGGAGATGTAACAAGACCAATAGTTCCAGCATGTGTACAAGCAATGCATAAAGCAGTAGATGAAGTTGGAACAGAAGAGGGATTTAAAGGGTATGGACCAGAACAAGGATATGAATTTTTACGAAAAGCAATTGTAAAAAATGACTATCAATCAAGAGGAATAAAAATTTTAGAAGATGAAATATTTGTATCAGATGGTGCAAAATGTGATTGTGGCAATATTGTAGATATCTTTGCAATAGATAATAAAGTAGCAATTACAGATCCTGTATATCCAGTTTATATAGATACAAACGTGATGTCAGGAAGAAGTGGAAAATATAATAAAAATACAGAAACATATGAAAACATTATTTATTTACCAGTAACAGAAAAAAACAAATTTAAACCAGAATTACCAAAAGAAAAAGTTGATATGATTTATTTATGTTATCCAAACAATCCAACAGGTACAGTATTAACAAAAGAAGATTTAAAACAATGGATAGAGTATGCCAAGAAAAATAAGTCAATAATTTTATATGATGCAGCATATGAAGCTTTTATAACAGAAAAAAATGTACCACATAGCATTTACGAAATAGAAGGTGCAAAAGAAGTAGCAATAGAATTTAAAAGTTATTCTAAAAAAGCTGGATTTACAGGTATTAGATGTGGTTATGTTGTTATTCCAAAAGAAGTAACAGGATATACAAAAGATGGAAATGAAGTAAGCTTTAACAGATTATGGAATAGAAGAACCTGTACTAAATTTAATGGAGTATCATACATAACTCAAAGAGCAGTAGAAGCAACTTACACAGAAGAAGGTAAAAAACAAATAATGCAAAATATTAAATATTATATGGAAAATGCTAAAATTATAAAAGAAGGCTTAGAAAATGCTGGTTATACAACATATGGAGGAATAAATTCACCATATGTATGGCTAAAAGTACCAGAAGGAATGACATCATGGGAATTTTTTGATAAGCTTTTAGAAGAAGCAAATGTAGTAGGAACACCAGGAAGTGGATTTGGGCTACATGGAGAAGGATATTTTAGATTAACAGCATTTGGAACGAAAGAGAATACAATAGAGGCTATAGAAAGGATTAAAAATTGGAAAATTAACTAATAGCTGCCGGAAATGGAAAAATTTTGGCAATAATTTATATAATTATAAACCTTCTGGCGCTATTTAAAATATATTATTATTGCAAAAATTCTCCATCATCAATAAAAAAACAGGTTACTAGATAATACTTTTACTAATATTATTCTATTAAAATACTGATATATAAATATTTCTTTGTATCTCGGTTCATTACATACATAAAAAAATTCTAATGAAATATGTGGAGCCTCTTTCACTTAGTCCTCGCTACGCTCGACGTGAACATTACTCCATATATTTCAAAGAATTTTTAAATGTATTTCAATCACATTCGATACTGCATAAATATTTATATATCAGTATTTTCAAAATATTAAACTCAAAAAAGCATTATCTAGCAACAAAAATAGAACAAAATTTTGCATACACTATTGACTTTTTAACTTAATATCTATATAATTAGCAAAAAAAATAAAATAAAGTAGAATGAAGTTGCTACAAAATAAAATATAAAAATAGAAAAGTCAAGTAAGGAGTAAAAAATGAAAGAACAATTTTTAAAATTATTAAAAGAAGTAAAAAGAGAAGGTATAGAAGAACTAATAGAGTTTTTAGAAAAATCAGACTTTTTCAAAGCACCAGCAAGTACAAGATTCCATGGGGATTATGAAGGAGGACTTGTAGAGCATAGCATAAAAGTATATGAAATCTTAAAACACAAAGTAGAAACAAATATAGAAAAAATAGAAATACCAGAAGAATCAATAAAGATCATAGGACTTTTACATGACATATGCAAAACAAACTTCTATAAAGTAGACTACAGAAATGCAAAAAATGAATTAGGAGTATGGGAAAAAGTGCCATACTATACAATAGATGACACAATACCATATGGACATGGAGAAAAATCTGTTATGATGATAACAGAATATATGAAATTAACACCAGAAGAAAAATACTCAATTCGTTGGCACATGGGATATACAGAGCCAAAAGAAAATTATAATGCAATAGGTGCGACATACAAAAAATATCCAATTGCACTATTAACTCATGAAGCAGACTTAGAAGCAACATATTTTTATGATATATAATTTAATATATTATTATTTAGTATTAAAACAGAATAAACTTAAAAAATTAAAGTGGTAATTATAAATGAGTAGTAACATATTAGAAAGAAAGGAATAGGGGAAAATAAATGCTAGCATATATTAAAGGAAAATTAGAGATGAAAATGACAGGATATATAGTAATTGACGTGGGAGGACTAGGGTACAAAGTATTTATGTCAGATGTAGGAATAGAAAAACTAGGAAACATAGGAGAAACAGTAAAAGTTCATACATATTACAAAGTAAGAGAAGACGATATAAGCATATTTGGATTTAACACACTAGAAGAATTAAAAATGTTTGAACTATTAATAAGTGTAAGTGGAGTAGGAGCAAAAACAGCTTTAACAATGCTAGCAACATGTGAGCCATCAGAATTTGCCTTAGCTGTTATTTCAGACGACATAAAAACATTAACATCTATACCAGGAATAGGAGCAAAATCAGCACAAAGAATAATATTAGAGTTAAAAGATAAAATAAGCAAAGAGCAACAAGTAGATGCAATCAAAAACGAAATAAATAATACTGAAAAAGCAAATAAAATGCAAAAAACGTTAGAAGATAACGCAAAAATTTCAGAAGCAATAGCAGCACTTCAAGTCTTAGGATACAATAAAAAAGAAATCGAAAAAGCATTTGAAAAAATCAAAAAAGAACAATTAAATACAGAAGAACTAATTAGAAAAGGATTAATTGTTTTAGGTAGTTAAAAATTACACTTAAAATAGTGAAAATTTATTATTTCTCAACCAAATTGTAAAAAAGGAATGTGATTAAAAATGAATAATAACGAACCATTAGCATTTAGAATGAGGCCAAAAACACTAGAAGAATATATTGGACAAGAACATGTATTAGGAAAAGATAAAATATTATATAGAACAATAAAAGCAGATAGGCTATCAAGCATTATATTATTTGGACCACCTGGATGCGGAAAAACATCATTAGCTAGAGTAATTAGTGAAACAACAAAATATAAATTTTATAAAATAAATGCTGTAACATCAGGTGTAGCAGAAATAAAAAAAGTGGTAGAAGAAACTAAAAATTTTATGCTAAACCCAACAGGGAAAAGCATTCTATTTATTGATGAAATCCATAGATTTAACAAATTACAACAAGATGCATTACTACCATATGTTGAAAATGGTACAATCATATTAATAGGAGCAACAACAGAAAATCCATACTTTGAAGTAAATAAAGCCCTAATATCAAGATCAATGGTAATAAAACTAAATCCATTAACAGATGAAGATATATACAAAATTCTAAAAAAATCATTAGAAAAAAAAGAAGGACTTGGAGAATATAATGTAAAAATAGAAGATGAAACACTAAAAAAAATATCAACAATTTCAAATGGAGATGTAAGAACTGCATTAAATGGTTTAGAAGTAGCAGCATTAACAACATCAATGAGTGAAGATGGTTACATTCATTTAACAGATGAAGTGATAAAAAATAGCGTGCAAAGTAAAAAAGCAATATTCGATAAAAATGGAGAAGTACATTATGATAACATAAGTGCATTTATAAAATCCATGAGAGGTTCAGATCCAGATGCAACAATATTTTACTTAGCAAGAGCGTTAAATGGTGGAGAAGACCCAATGTTTTTAGCAAGAAGAATTGTATTATGCAGTTCAGAAGACGTAGGGATGGCAAATCCAAATGCATTAGTAGTAGCAAACAGTGCAATGCAGGCAGTACATATGGTAGGAATGCCAGAAGCAAGAATAATACTATCAGAAGCAGCAGTTTATGTAGCAAAATCACCAAAATCAAATGCAACATATTTAGGAATAAATAGAGCAATAGAAGATGTACAAACAAAAGATACAGGAGAAATACCAATGCATATAAGAAATGCACCAATAGAAAAAATGAAAGAATTGGGATATAGCGAAGGATATAAATATCCACATGATTATCCAGGTCATTATGTAGAACAACAATACTTACCAGACAAAATGTTAGGTACTAAATATTATATTGAAGATGATTTTTGAGATGCATCCGCAAAATCATTTTCAATTTGAATAAAAAAATATAAAAATGGACAACCTACAAAAAAGTAGGTTTTTATTATGTTAAAAAAAGTATTAATTGGTATATTAGCAGGAATTGTTAGTGGTTTATTTTCAACTGGTGGTGGAATGATATTAGTTCCAGCATTTATATATTTATTAAATTTAGAAGATACAAAAGCAAGAGGAACATCAGTATTTTGTATATTACCAATGGTAATAACAAGTAGTTTTTTCTATTATAAAGGCAATTATATAGAGTGGAATGTTGCAATAATGTGTGCAATAGGAGGAGCCATTGGTGGTTATATAGGAGCAAAACTATTAAAAAGATTACCAGAAAAAGTATTAAAGGTAGCATTTACAATATTTTTGATATATGCATCATTCAAAATGCTGACTTAGAAAATAAAGAGTTATAGGTCCTTATTAAAACCTAAATATAATAAATAAGGAGATATGATTTGTTTTTATTTAAAATAAATCACATAATAAAAAAATGACAGAGATATTAATAGGAATAGTATCAGGAATTGTAAGTGGAACAGGGATGGGGGGAGGAACAATTTTAATTTTCCTTCTTACGTTTCTAATTGGAATGGAACAACATATAGCACAAGCTACAAATCTGATTTTTTTTATACCTACCTCAATAGTTGCAATAATTGTAAACCTGAAAAACAAAAACATTGATATACCGTTAGCAATAATAATTTCTATATTTGGAATATTAGGAGCAATTATAGGTGCAAATATATCAATTAATATTGATGTTCAAATATTAAGAAAATGTTTTGGAGTGTTTTTAGGAATTATAGCTTTAAATGAAATATATTCCATCATAAAAAAGTATAAAAATCCAAAAGCTAGAAATAATAAATAAAAAAGAGTTTTAAGAATTTATATGCAATGATAATTATTTAGAAATTCTAAAAAACTCAATATTTATCTTGTACAGACAGTCCTTCTACTAGGAGAACTTTCTTATAATAAAAAAAGAGAGGTGATAATATGAAGTTTATAAAAGGTGTCATGATAGGTGGATTAGTTACAACAGGTTTAGTTATGATGTATACAGAAACAGGAATTATGAATAAAAAGAAAATGATGAAAAAGGGAAAACAATTTGCAAAAAAAATGGGAATAATGTAAGTATAAAGATGGTGTCCATAATAAGGACACCATCTTTATAGTTTAAAATTATTTGAATTCTGGAGCTTCAAAACAATTATCATTACAACCTTCATGTTTTTCACATTTTTTGCATTCTTCTTTTTGGCAGTCTAAAAAACAATCACATTTATCACATCTATCACCTTTTAGGCATTTACCTTCATGATGACATTTAGCACATATTTTTATTTTTTTAGTATCATTTACCCAAATTTGAAGAGCATATTCTTTTCCAGGGCAAAGAGGTCCAAAAACGAATTCTCCTTCTTTGTCTGTAAAAGTATGACCAATAGGTCTTCTTTCTTCTTTACCATGTTCACAAACAATTTCAACTAGTTTTACAACAGCGTCACAAACTGGTTCTTTAAAGCAGTTTTTAACAACACCATAAATTACATCACGATTATCTTCTGGTAAAGTAATATCTAAATCGAATTGTTTACCTCCTGATATAATACCATCAACATCTAAAACTGGGCAATGAGGTTTTTTATTTTCCATTTCCATAATTAATCCATCCTTTCTAAAATTACAACTTAAGTTGTTTAATATATAATATGAAGAAAAATGTAGAAAGTTGAAAAAAAAAGTCTAGAAATTTAATTTAAAATACATTATAATACTGATATAAGTAGGAGAAAAAATGAAAAAAAGAGATATTATAATTATAGAAATACTTTTAATTGTTTTAATTTATTTTATAGTAAATTCTAAATATATAAATATGGTTCCTAAATGTTGGATATATGAAAAAACTGGTTTACTTTGTTTATCTTGTGGTGGAACCAGATGCATGCAGAATATTGCTAGTGGCAATTGGATTAAAGCTTTTTATTGTAACTGTGCAATTTTCGTAAGTATTTTGTATTTAGTAATTTTAAATATTGTTGTAATATATAATTTGGGAAAGGAAAATAAGAAATTAACTTGTCTGTATCCAAAATGGTGGTATATTATAATATTTTTAATATTATGGATTATATATACAATTTTTAGGAACCTAATAAATATAGGAATAGTAATTTAAAAATACTGTTTATACTCTATATTTATAATAAATTTATTGAAAATAAATAATCAATATAGTATAATAAGCATATACATTAAATTAGTAAATAAAGGGGGAACTATTATGAACGAAGAAAATGAAAAAGAACAAGTTCAAGAAGAACAAAAGGTTATTGAAAACAACGTAGAAAAAGACACTACAGAAGTAAAAGAAGAATCTAAACCAAGAAAAAAAGGATTATGTATAGCATCTATGATTTTAGGAATTGTAGCATTAGTACTATTCTGCATATGGTATATATCAATTCCATGTGGTATATTGGCTATAATTTTTGGAGCATTAGGAGTAAAAACTATGGATAAAGGAATGGCAGTAGCAGGAATTGTAACAGGAGCAATAGGATTAGTTATATCAATTTGTATAATTATGGCAATTTTTATATTTGGAGTTGCTATAGGATTAACTGATGCAATTGAAAATTCAACTAATAATAACTATTATAATAGTTATTATGATTTATAATAAAGAAAATTTTAATAATAAAAAAATTTTCTCCAAATTAAAGAAGATGCAAAAAGAGCTTTAATTTGGAGTTTCTTTGTTTAGTATGTTAATAATTATTTTTTTGAAAATACTAAATAGTTATATTAGATATAAAGATTTTAAGTGTATATGCAATTATAAAATTTCTGGAATAATATTATTTGATTCTTTTGCAAAATTCAAGCTACAAATACATATTATGTAAATTTGATAATATAAAAAAGTATTATTCATTTTAATTGCAGGGGAATTGTTGTTATAAATATAAAAAAATGTAGAAAGTTGATAAGTTTTGCCATATTTTTACATTTTTGATGTTTTGCATTGAAAAAATATACATAATATGGTATAATAGAATTAACAACATACATAAGGAGGGTTTTTATGGAAAAAACAACGACAACAAATGCAACAGTGAAGCAAGAGGTAATAAAAGTAAGTCTAGAAATTTACCGGGACTGGTATGTCCCAGGAGATCCAGGAGAGGTTGAACGTGTGGAGTTCAACTATATGAAAACCGAGTAGTTCTATTGTTTTTTTAATAGGACTTATGGCTCATCTTCGAAAGAAGGTGGGTCTTTATTTTTATAAAAGATAAAATAAAAAAATACAATAAATCAGAATTTTCCTTCAATAATGAGCATACAATTAAAAGAGCATTAACTTGGAGGGATTTTTTTATGTTTTTCATATTCAACAAACAAAAAATATGCACATATGCAGTATCGATTGTAACAGTCGTACTATTATTTTGTGTAGCAGGAAGCTTGCACAATACCACTAATGAAATAAATACAATACAAACATCAAGTACAACACAAAAACTAGTACCTATTTATAATGTGGAAACCCAAGAAAAAAAAGTAGCATTTACAATGAATTGTGCATGGTAACAATTACTTTTGTGATAGAAATTAGAAGCAAGTTATTTTAGAATATTTAAGTATAAATGATATTATTAAAATTTATATACTTCTCGGTATTCCTACAATTTTGAAAGAAATATCAATCAAAATTTTTTCACAATTTAGTTCAAAAATTTTATCAGATATTTCTAACAAAATTTCTGTTTACATTCGAACTATATAAATTTTAAAATATCATTGTTTTATCTTGTAAGATAATAATTTTTTTGTAAAAATATTAAATAGATATATGAAATTGTTAAAAATTATGGTATACTAATAACGTAGTAGGAGATTGGAGTTGATACTATGAGCGAAAAGATATATACGATTGAAGAAATAAAGAAAATGCTAGAAGAACTTTTAAAAGATAAGCCAGTATATCAAGTAATACTATTTGGTTCTTATGCAAAGCAAAAAGCTACAAAAAAAAGCGATGTAGATTTAATAATAGATACAAATTCAGAGTTGAAAGGATTTGCACTATTAAAGTTGATATGCCAAATAAAAGAAAAATTACAAAAAGAAATTGATGGGTTTGAAAAATATGAGATAATAGAAAATTCATTAATCGATAAAGAAATAAAAGAAACAGGAGTTGTTGTATATGAAAAATAAAGAATATATGTCATTAAAAAAGATGATAGAATATATAAATAAAGCATTAAAATATACTGATGGTTGTGATTTTAAATCATTTTCAAGTAACGAAGAAAAAGTAGATGCTACCGTTTTTGCTATTAGTCAAATAGGCGAATTAGTTAAAAATATTAGTAAAGAAACAATGGAAGGGAATCCAAATATAGAGTGGATTATTATAAAAAATTTAAGAAACAAAATCGTTCATGATTATGAAGGAATAAAGCTGAACTTTATATGGGATATTATAACAAAAGATATCATACAATTGAAAGTGAATTTGGAGAAAATATTGGAAGATAATAATAATTAAAAATCTGTTATGAAAATAAATCAAAAGAATTACTGATTTTAAAGTTAGTAGTTCTTTTTTTATTAGAAATTGTGAGAGCATAATTTCAAAAAGAAACGAGGTGAATATTGAAATACATAAATATAAATCAAGAATTGAAATTTAAGTTCTGCCAAGTACCAAGAAAGATTTTATACACAGAGCCCTACAAATCGATTTTGAGCCCTTTATCACAGCTAGGATACATCTTTATACTAGACAGATTAAATTTGTCAAGAATGAATCATAAAGTGGATGACTATGGAAACATATATATTTTTATAACTAGAAAGGAAATGGGAGAATATTTAAAATCAAGTAGTAAGACAGTAATAAAAGTATTTAAAGAACTAGAAAAGGCAAAATTAATAAAACAAGAAAATCAAGGGAAAGGTAAAGCTTATAAAATATATGTTGTTGATATATATTCAGAAGATGAAGAGAAGGAAAAATTACATATAACTAATGAAAAAAATACAAATAAAGTATTGGAATTTTTACAACCAAATAATATAGATAAAAAATATAAAGAACAATATAAAACTAAAAATTATAATTATAAAAGTGATAGAGATTACAGTAATTTTGATTGGACAAGTTTATATCCAATAAATTTTAAGAAATGAGTTGACATTAATTTAAGCAAGAGTTAACATGACACAACAATAGGAGGTGAGATTAAGTGGAAAAAGAAAAAATCAATATGCTAGAAACAATATTTGAAGCAAGAGAAGAAGATTTAGCTTTTATTGATGAAAAAGATAAAAAGTTTATGAGTCAAGATAAAGCAAATAAAATTAAAAAGTCTGATTGTTTAAATAAAGAATTAGAAAAAATTCCATATAATCTTAATTGGCTAAAAGATAGTATTGAAAAGTTAGTAAAAGATTATGTAGAAACAATTGATTTTGAAAGTTATTATTTTCATAAAAAATATTATTTTGCAGGATTAAAAGATGGAATGAAATTAAAAGAAGAATTAAAATAACATTAAAAGACAATATAAATTTTGAGATTTATATTGTTTTTTCTTACCTAACAATGAGATATGCATTTGATATCACAAAAACACAAAGGTAATACCGCTAAAAGCCACGCTTTTAGGCAGTTGTCGGGAGATGTATTTGTCAAGTGAAAAATGGACCATTTTATAATTGAAAAACGGACCACTTTTTCAACTATAAAATTTACATATTTTTACTATTTTTCCAAGAAACAGTTTCTTCATATCTATGACTTACATCTCTTGAAAGATCTAATATATGAGCTTTATAGGCTAATCTATCTACCATTGCTCCAGTAAGCATTGCATCCTTAAATATTTCCTCCCATCTATCAAATGTTAGATTTGTTGTTATTATTATTGAACCTTTATCATTTCTATTTGATAATAAATTAAATAATATTTCACAACCTTCTTTATCAAATGAAACATATCCAAGTTCATCTAATATTACTAAATCGTACTTTTCAAATTTTCTTTTGTAAGCTGTTAATTGGCTTTTACTCATTGCTTCTTTTAATTCTATAATTAAATTTGGAACTGATATGAATAATACGCTTTTTCCTTCCATACATGCTTTTATTCCTAATCCTATTGAATAATGTGTTTTTCCTGCTCCTGGTGTTCCAATTAAAATTATGTTTTCTTTTTTTTCTATAAACTCTAATAGTTCTAGTTCTTCAAATTCTTTGATAAATTCTGGATTGTATAGTTTTCTATCAAAGTCTTCTAAATACTTTTTTATTGGAAATTTTGCATATCTTAATCGTTTCTTTATTCCATTATCTTTTCTTTGATTTATTTCTTTTTCTAGTAGTTCGTCTAGAAAATTTCCAACATCTTTTTTTGTCTGTTTTGCTTCTTTAATTTCATCTTCATAATTTTTAAAAGTATATGATA
>CARBKU010000022.1 GCA_948946035.1 uncultured Clostridia bacterium | reverse complement strand
AATTAGTGTATGTTTTTGTAAAATAAAATTAATACTTTTGTAAAGAAAAATTAAAAAAGAACTAAAAATAAGAAGGCGTAAGAAAAAAGGAAGAGTAGAATAATCTAAAAGCTTACTCCCACTTGATAAAGCGAAATAAAAAAAGTATAATTTAGAAGAGCATAATATTTTTAAAGAAAGGGAATGAGATTAAAATGAAAAGGAAAGTAGTTATTATTACCATATTAATGACTTTAATTTTGCTAGCAGGCAACTTATTAGCCACAACAAATTTAATAGCCAAAACAAGTAGTTCAGTAAATGAATTAGAAGAAGGACAAGAGGTAACCATTACATTAAGATTTGATGAATATCAACAAATTCAAGAAGGGCTAAATGCTTACCAAGCAACTTTAGAATACAATAAGGAAATATTTGAAGAAGTAAAACAAGAAGATTTCCAATGTTTAAATGATTGGGAGAAATTACAGTATAATCAAGCAACTGGAGAGTTTGTTGCCATCAAAAAAGTAGGCAGTACAGAACCAGAAGATATTGTAAGTATTACATTAAGAACTAAACCAGTGGTAAAGGCAACAACAACAGAAATTAAAATTAAAGATATTGTAACTTCAGAAGGAGAAAGAGATATTGCTATTGCAGAAACAAAAGCAACTATCAATATTATAGAAGAACAAACAGAAAAACCAGAAGAACCAAAACCAGAGAAAATTACTTCTACTAAATATACGATAGCAGGAGGATATGTAGAAAGAATTTTACCAAATACAACAGTAGCACAATTTAAGGAAAATGTAACCTTAGAAAATGTAACAACTGAGCCACAAATTGTATTTACAGACCATGAAGGAATGCCACTTGCAGAAGACGGAATTGTTACAACAGGAACCCAAATAAAAGTAGGAAAAACACTTCAATATACGCTTGTTGTAATCGGAGATACTGATAGTGATGGAGAAATTACAATTAATGATATGGCAGAATTAAAATTACATATCATTGAAAAAGAATTATTAGAAGGAATTAAATTGAAAGCAGCAGATGTTGATAACGATGGTGAAGTTACCATTAATGACTTAGCACAAATGAAATTAATCCTAATTGATTTATTAAAACTAGAATAAAATTTTAATTTGAATAATAGAAAAATGGAGGATAAAATACGCATGAAAGAAAAAACGAGGAAAATTAGTAAAATTAGTATATGCTTAGCACTATTCCTAATATTATCTTTAGGTGTTATTTATGCTGCTAATGTAATTTCTTCTAAGGGAGAATTAAATGACGATGGCATTATAGATTATAGTGACGTTAATCTATTAGAAAAACACCTAATTCACCTACAAGCATTGCCAGAAGAAAAACATACAAATGCAGATATGAATGGTGATGGAGAAATCACGGTAACAGACCTTTCACTTTTAATTAAAAAGATAGAAAACAAAAGAGATTATACAGTGGAATTAATCAATATGGATACACCAAATTACTATCCAAAAAAAGGTGAAACAATTGAGATAACATTTGGGGCTGTTATAAATTATCAAGATGTAAGCATCGAAAAAATAGTGATCAACAACCAAGAACAAAATGTGGAAAACGAATCAGGAGCTTACAAAATAAAAGTAAATGTAGGAAATCAAGCAGGAAAACAAGAATACCACATAAATAAAGTTATTTTAAACACAGGAGCAGAAGTAAAAGTAGATAATACGATTTCTGTATGTGTTTTAAAAGCAGAACCTTATATAGAAGAAAATAGTTACAAATTAGAAGAAACCTTTGAAGGAAAAGCCTACATAAACTTTAATCTAGTAGACCAAGAACAAAGCATCACATCAGCACAATTTAGCGTTTATGAAATTGCAAACATAGAACCACAAGCAGAACAAATGCAAAACACACTAGAACCACAAGTAAAAGAAACAGAAGTAATAGTGGCACAAACTAACATAACAGCAGGAGAAAATCGCCATGAAGTACATGTAGAAGATGGAAAAACTTATCGCGTTATTATTAATGTAGCATACAATGCTGCCAAAGACCCAATCGAAGGAAAAGAATATACAGGAGAATCTTTTGTTTATAGCAAAGAATTTACGATGGCACTTGATTACCAATTTAGTATCAGCAACATACACACATTAAAGGATGGTCAAGAAAGCAATAAATTTGCTAAAAAAGAACCAATTACCATTCAATTTGACAGTACCAATATTGCTTATGAAAACACGGGTAGTTCAAACTTTGAGCCAAGTACAATAACGGTAAATAACAAACAATATGAAGTAACCAAACAAGAAGACCGTTATGTAGCAACAATCGATGGATTAGAACAAATAGGAGAAAATACAATTACCATCGAAAAAGTAAAATTGAAAAATGGAAAAGAAATCGTCTTAGAGACAGGAAATACAGTAACCATTACAATTGATGCGCAAAAACCAGTTGTATCTAACCTAAAAACAGAAGAAAATGTACAAGAAAAAAATATGAAAGTAACCTTCCACATAGAAGATGAAGCAAAATCAATTCAATCAGCCAAAGTAGTACTTTATGATAGTGGAGAAAATATCATAGCAAGTCAAGACATAACAACAGAAGAAATAGAAAATGGAAACATAGAAAAAATCTTTAACACCCAAACAACAGATAGTTACATTATTAAAGTAATTGCAAATTACCAAGAAACAGAAGACCATATCATAACAGACAGTGTTCTATTTGAAAAAGAAATTACAGCAAATCGTTTTGCAACCATAAAAAATGCAAAAGTAGAACCAACCACATTAGAAAAGAAAGAAACTGTAAAAATCACATATGAAATAGAAACCAACAGTGAAAGTGAAGTTGCAAAAATTCGTGTTAATAACCTAGATTGTATTGCTACCAAAGTAGCCAATGGAACCTATGAAATAATTACAGAAGTAGGAGAAGAAGCAAAAGTATTAGCGTTAACAGCTAGTAAAATCATTTTTGCTGACCAAACCGAAGCAATTGTAGAAAATACTGTAGAAGTAACTGTATTAAAAGACCTACCAAAAATCGAAGAAATTAAACAAGAAGATAACCTAGCTAACAATCAAGTAACGGTAACCTTTACATTAGTAGACCCAGATAATAGCTTTATCACAGGAAAAGTACAATTAGTAAAACCAGCAGTGGATGGAAATCCAGAGCAAGTAATCCAAGAACCAACCATCGAAAGAGATGGCGAACATGGAAGAGTACTTTTCGAAAATGTAGAAATTGACAAAGAATATACAGCAAGATTTATTGCAAACTATAATCGTTATCCAGAAGGTGACGAAAACATAGAAGAAAATCAAGTCATTCGAGAAGCAAAAATTATGCTAGTTGGTGACTATAACCTACAAGTAAGTGACCTAAAAACAGCAAACAAAGAAAAAGACACAAAATATTTTGAGAAAAACGAAGAAATTACCCTAAGCTTTAATTGTACCAATGCAACCAGTTTCTTACCAGAAAAAGCAATCATAGATGGCAAAGAATATGTATTAACACACACAGAAGGAACTAATATTTATACCACTAAATTAGCAGGACTAGAAGAAAGTGGTGTAAAAGAATACAAATTAGAAACCATTATATTAAACAATAAGAGATTTTTAGACGTAGAACCAGAACAAAAAATAAAAATCGAAGTATTAAAAGAAAAACCAACCATTACCAGTTTTGGATACAAAGAAGACGATACTGACAAAAATAAGGTGGTGGCAAGCTTTAACCTAAATGACATAGAAACAACTATCTCAAATGGAACCATTGTAATTTTGGATGACCATAAAAATGAAATCAAAACACAAAATTTAGTAGTAGGCAATAATCAAATTACATTTGATAAAATAGATAGTGAATACTATAACATTAAAGTAAAGGCTAATTATGACCTAGATACCAATGCTTTAGGCGCTGGTGAAAATGAATACCAAGAACAAATATTGTTACAAGAAGAAATCGATTTTACAGAACGAAAAATCCAACTAAAAGATATACAAGATGTTAGATTATACCATATATATTATGGATTTCCAATGGAAGTAAAGAACATTGATAGTAATGAAATAATTGAAAATCCAGAAAATTATGTAGCAAAAGTAAAAATGAAAAATATGCCAGATATGCATGCAAATATAAAATCTTGTAGAATTGAGCAAAGAAAAGTTATTTTAGAATTAGATGTAGAAAATACGATCATCTACAAAGGAGACGAAAGACAAGCAAAAGTAGAAGTACCTTTTGGTGTTATGGGAAATACAGGTTCTTATGTAAAAAATGAATCTTTTGAAGATTTACTTTACCAAATGAGACAATATCCAACAGGAACCTTTAACCTAACCAAAGATTATGATGCTTCTGAATATGAAGTAGATACCTTAACCTATTTTGGAGACGCTATGTTCCAGGGAACCATTAATGGAAATGGGCATACCATCTACAATTTACAAAAACCAATATTTAGCGAAATAGAAAGAGCAACCATTAAAAACCTTGTGATAGAAAATGCTTATATAACAAGCAAAGTAGGTTCATGGCAAAAAGGATTTATTGCCAATGAAATTTACAGTAAAACAGTTGTTAGCAATGTTCACATCAAAAATTCAACCATTTCTACTTATAGCCAATTCTATACATTTGGACCAATAGCAGGAAGATTAAGTGGTAGTAGAGTTGAAAAATGTAGTGTTACTAATCTATCCATAGTAGCACAAAGAGGAGCGGGTTCTAGAAGAGTAGGAGGAATTGTTGGTGAAATAGGATATGGTTCAACCATAGAAGACTGTTATGCAACAGGAGAAATTCAAGGCTCTTGGGAAGTAGGAGGAATTGTTGGTGGTGTTCAAGATTCTATGTATCAACAAAATACCATTAAACATTGTATTGCAAAAGTAAATATCAATGGAACGTCAGGACCAGGTAACGTAGGAGGAATTGCTGGAAATGCAAATGGTGCAGGAAGAATTAAACTAGTACAAAATATAAGTTTAGCGCAAGGGAGCAAATCTTATAAAACACATGGAAGTGCTATTACATTAGACCCAGATACCTTCAATTACGAAATGACAGAATCGAATTTAACAGCAAATGCAGAAAATTCAAATGGACGAATTAAAGAATTTGCAAAAAGTGAATTTAGTGGAGAATTCTGCAAAGAGCAAGCAGGATTTAGTGACCAAATTTGGAATTTAGACGATAAAAACTATGAAAATATACCAACTTTAAAAGGTTATGACCCAAATAACAAACAAGAAGGGGCAACGACAGGAAACTACATTCCAGATGTGGAAAGATTAAAGAAGATGCAAGACTATGACCCTAAAAAAGAAGTAGCCTATTCAAACCTATATAAACTAATGCCATTCTTTGACGCAAAATATTTGGTAGTAGACGGGGCAAGAATTAGTGAAGACGACGTATTAAACCAAAAACAAATCAAAACCATTTTACCATATAATGATAAAAATGAATTTGTGCTAACTCTTACCGAAGAAAACCATCAAAGTATAGACCATATCAATGTAGTATTTACAGATGACACCACAAAGCAATACCAAGTGAAGTTTAAAAACATGAATAACCATGTGGTATCTTATAAATTAGAAGAACTAGGAATTGAATATAACTTTGACAAATATGTTATTAAACAAGATGCAGAAATTGTAAAAAAATTAGTGGACTACATTCTAACGTTAGATTATGACAGAGACTTAAAACCATTAGTAGCGCCAATCAACTTAGGAGACCGTATTTATAAAGACTTCTTTAATGAAACAATTAAAACAGAAGAAAGTGCAAAACAATTTGTTTTAAACTTTTTAGGAAATGTAAATGGATATAGTTTAACAATAGATAATTCTATTTTAAACAATTATATTTATGATTATTTAACGAAAAGTACGAATAAGTTAAAACAATTTATGTTTGCTTATAACTATTATTCACGTTTTTATGGCTTTGAAGTTAGTAACATGAAAGTAAGTGATATTGTATTCTTTAAAGGAGAATTATACAATACAGGTGTAAATACAAACAATTTAGTAAACTTATGTTTAGCAAGTACTTCATTAGGTACTCATGTTTCTTACTTATTCTATGAAGAAAGTTTAGGACCTTGTGTTGGCTTCACAACAGTTAGTGATTTTGTGGAACATAACATTAAAATGTTTGCCAATAATCAAGACCCAAATGATTGGTTTGCAGAGAACTTTAATGGTATGTTAGTAGAAACATCAGCAAAAGGATATGAAGACAGTATTGATTATCGTGCTTGGACACAACTAAAGAAACAGAAAAAATTTATTTTACCAATGTTAACCTTACCAGAAGATTCAGGCTATATGATATCAGCACCAACGACATTTTTAGTAGGTTCTCAAAGACTTTATATAAGAGAACCAGGAAATCAAGCACAAATTCAAAATCTACAAAATTTAATGAAAAATTTTGCTAACCAAATTGGTGTATTTTATACCACAGCAGCAGGTTTTATCGAACCATCTATCTTTAATAAAGTATGTGACGTATCAATTGATACAACGGTTTTACCTGTGTTAGGAGAACAGAAAAAAGGAAAATCAACTGATCCTTTCTGTAAAAACTTTAATGAATTATTAAATGAATGGTTTACAATAAGAGCAGTAGCAGCTTATTCTGGTTCCCAAAGAATTTACTATGTTGTTGATAATACATTAACCAGTTATGGGCGTACTTGGTCACATGAAACAGGTCATAACCAATGTAACTTCTTATTCTTTAAGAGAAATGGATTTAGACCAGTCGGTGGATGTAACAATAATGATGGATCAGGAACAGAGGATTATACAGACGGAAATACAACCCAAGGATTTGGAGATGGAGCCGTAAACTTTAACTTAAGTTATAATTATGATAGTAGTCAAGTAATCACTACAAACTTAACAACCGAAAGAATTAACTCTACAGAAAAAATAGAAAGTTATTATAAAAGAATGTTTGAAGCCATAGACTTTTTAGACTATGCAGAAGCAAAAGCATTTTTACAATTAACACCAGAAGAACAAGCAAAAGTGGCAGTACAAATTTACTATCCAAATGCACCAGGAAATTATGCTAATGTAGGATGGAAACCAATTACCAAAGAAGAATTTGAAGAAATGGACTTAAAAACAGTGGAAGACATCTATGATAATCAAATTACCATTAAACCAGGTGTAACTAAACCAGTTACACAAACAGGTGAACAAGGTTTATATGGTTCAGAGCATATGTATATAAGACGTTGGTATCAACCATATAATGAAAAAGGAAGAACCCATTCTTATGGATTTACTTACACATCATGGCAAATGCTAGGAATTGGTGGATATGACGGAGGATATATAACCTACTTTAGTGGAAAGAGTAATAATGACTTAGATGCCATTAAAAAAGTAACCAAAGACCCAGATATGACATGGAAGAAATTTAAAACAATGCGTTATGAATTGATGGAAGATAGTTGGAATACCATTCCATACTTAAATTCAGATGAATTAGTAGAAAAATATGTAGATGCATTAAAACTAGATGCTTCAAACAATGATAGAAATGTTAGCAGTAGTACGAATGTTAGAAGAGTGAACTACCATTACTTAAAACGTGTAACCGATGACTTTAGAGCAGAAGTATTAGATGGAAATATCCAAAAAGTTCATATCAAAACAGCAGAAGAATTTAAACAAAAATTAACCGAAAATCCTCGTGCTTACTATGTATTAGACAATGATATTGATTTCTCTAGCATAACAGAAGGAAATGCTATTGTCGATGGATACTTTATGGGTAAACTAGATGGTGGAGGACACAAATTAACAGGAAATACAATTCCAATCTTTAATAACATTAAATTTGCTTATATTTCTAACCTACAAGTAGAAAATAGTAATATAACAAGTAGTTTAACGAATGTAGGAGCATTTGCTAAAACACTAGAATATAGCCAAATGGAAAATGTACAAGGTAAAAACATTACCATATCTGCTACCAATAAACAAGTTGGTGGATTAGTTGGTAGTATGGCATATAGTTTTGTAAAAAATGTACATGTAACAGGAAGTAATATAGTAGGAACAACAAGAGTTGGAGGAATTGCTGGATATGCTGGTCAAAGCCAAGTAGAAGAAAGTACTGTAAATGGAAAAGCACGTTCAACAGGAAATGCAGCAGGAGGACTAATAGGAGAAATTTATAGTAAAGCAATCATTAGAAATTGTTATACAATAGGAGAAGTACAAGGAAACCAAGATATTGGTGGATTAGTTGGCTATGTTAATACCTCTTATATTATCAACAGTTTTAGTCATACAAAAGCTACTGGAAATGCTGGTATAGCAAGCTTTGTAGGGCAAACAACAAGTAACTCTATCATAAAAAATAATATTACTCTAGTAAATCAAACAGTAGGATATAAATTTGATGGTAGAACAGCTACTGATAAATTTACGAACTTTAGTGGAAACTATGAAAATAAATCAAATGTAGGAAAATCAACAACAACAAGAGCAGGTATTGACTTTACAGGAAAAATTACAGAAATAGATGGAACAGAAGTTAAGAAAGAAAGCTTCTATACCAATACCTTAACTTGGGATAACAACATTTGGGACTTTAGCAGAGTGGCAAGTGGTGGATTACCAAAACTAAAAAATGATGACCCAAATGATGTAGGAATAACAGGCGAAAGATATAGTATAACCAATGCAGAAGAATTTGAAAGCCTATTAAAAGAACATAGAGAAGCAACTTTTGTAATTGAGCAAGATATTGACTTATCTACTTTAGAAAGTACAACTACCATTATTGATGGTGTATTTATGGGAAGAATTGAAGGAAATAACCATACCTTAAGAGGAAACAAAGTACCAATTTTCCATACGGCTCGACATACCTATATTGAAAACTTGAAAATAGAAGGAAGTAACATCAATAAAAATGAAACAGATGTAGGAGCACTTACTAAAATAGCAGATAATATAGAACTTAAAAATGTAATAGGAAAAGATATTACAGTTACAAACAGAAGAGATGATACTGGTGGATTAATTGGTATTATGACATATGGTGACCTAGAAAATGTGCATATCATAGGAGGAAATGTAACAGGAATTAATCGTGTGGGAACACTTGCAGGATATGTTGGATATTCTAACATAAAGAAAAGTAGTAGTAATGGAACGGCTACTGGCACAGGTAATAATGTTGGTGGCTTTATGGGAGAAATCACCAATGGAACCATAGTTGAAAACTGTTATGCAAGAGGAACAGCGAAAGGAAACCAAAATGTAGGAGGATTTGTAGGACTATTAAGCAAGGCATCTACGGTAAGCAATTCTTTGAGTACAACAAAAGTAGATGGAACAGATAGCGTGGCAGGATTTGTAGGACAATCGATTACCAATTCTATTGTTAAAAACAACATAGCATTAGGAAATCAAGTTAGACAGCACTATAAATTTGATGGTAAAACAGTTCAAGAACAATTAGAAAATTATGAAGGAAATTACGAATACGAAGGAAACAAAGGTATTGCTACTGGGGCAAGAGAAGATATTGACTTTACAGGAAAAATAAGTGTAGCAAACAGACAAAATATAACAAGTAAAGACTTCTATACTAATACTTTGGGCTGGAATGACAACATTTGGGACCTTAGTACAATTGCATCTTATAAGACACCAACCTTAAAAAATAATGACCCAAATGAAAGCGTCGAAATTGGAATACCAGTTCATACAATACGTACAGAAGAAGAATTCCAAACGTTAATAACACAATATCCAGATGAAAACTTTACATTAGAAAATGATATTGACTTATCTAACTTAGAAAGTACAACAACCATAATTAGTGGTGAATTCATAGGAGAAATCGATGGAAAAAATCATAGCTTAAAAGGGAATACGGTTCCAATCTTCTATACCATTCGTTATGCAAAACTTACTAATTTAAAATTAGAAGGAAGCAATATCAATAAAAATGAAACAGACGTAGGAGCATTTGCTAAAATAGCAGACAAAGTAGAAATCCGAAATCTAGTAGCAAAATATATTACAGTAACCAATAAAAACAATAATACAGGTGGCTTAATTGGTACAATGACCGCTAGTGATTTAGAAAATGTGCATATTATTGGAGGAAATATAACAGGAGCTGGTCGAGTAGGAATACTAGTTGGTTATGTAGGAACATCTCATATCAAAGCAAGTAGTAGTAATGGAATAATAGCAGCAACAGGCTCAGCTTGTGGAGGATTGGTAGGAGAAGCAATTAACAATACAATTATTGAAAATAGTTATTCTCTAGGAGATGCTAAAGGAAATCAAGACATAGGAGGATTAGTTGGAGTTTTAAGACAATCTAGTGTTATCAATTGTTTTAGTACATTAAAAGCACTTGGTAATGCAGGAGTTTCAGGATTTATAGGAAAAGCAGAGATGAATAGTATTGTTAAGAATAATATAGCATTAGGAAATCAAATGAAACAATACAAGTTTGATGGAAGAACTGCCAATGACCAGTTTGAAGGTTTTGAAGGAAATTACGAATACGAAGAAAACACAGGAATTTCGACTTTAACAAGAGAAGGTATTGACTTTACAGGAAAAATAAGTGTAGCAACCAAACAAAATATTACCGATAGAGCATTTTATAGTAATACCTTAGGATTTGATACCGAAGTTTGGGATTTAAGCTATGTAAGCCAAGAATGTATTCCAAAACTAAAGAATTGGGATCCAAATGAAAAAACACTAATCAATAAGATAGACACCTATCAAATACACTCAGTAGATGAATTTATAAGCTTAATCAATGCCCATCCAGATGGCGTATTTGATATTCAAAATGACATAGACTTCTCAGGAAAAACATACACAATAGGAAGTTCTGTAGTGTCAGTATTCTATGGTGAAATCAGAGGAA
Source organism: uncultured Clostridia bacterium (assembly GCA_948946035.1). Classification (GTDB taxonomy): domain Bacteria; phylum Bacillota; class Clostridia; order TANB77; family CAG-508; genus CAG-269. Next base: position 1,572 of record CARBKU010000022.1, on the reverse strand, counting down.
ATAACCATACAATAACAAACTTAACAAATGCAACCTTATTTGGACAATTTAATGGAAAAGTAGATGGTTTGAACATGGAAAATTACAATTTTGGAGCAAAATGGAAAAATGGATTTATTGATTGGAGTACAAGTAACCCATTGAGATCTAGAGTAGCAGCTTTTGCACTAAAAGCATCTAATGCAACATTAACAAACATGAAATTTACAAATATGGTTGTGTTAGGAAATACAACTGTTGCTGTCATAGTTGCAGAAGATGAAAATTGTACTTATGAAAATATTGATTTGAAACAAGTGTATTTAAATGGAAGAACCCGTGGAAACCAAACTGCAGCAATGGTTGCTATTAAAGCAGGAGGAACCATTAAGAATTGTTATGTACAAGGCGAACTGTATGGAAGTGGTTTACAAAATGGTGGCGTAGTATCCTTAACGAAAGGAGAGGTTACCATTGAAAATGTAATAGCTAATATGTATGTAAGTTGTGGTTCAGCTACCAATGCAACAACTTGGGGGGGATTTGTTGCCAAAGTAGGAGATGGAAATTTAACAGTTAAAAATTCAGCTATGATTCATAAACTAGAACAAAATGGCAATCCAATTAACAAGTTTATAGCGACAGTAGCAGAAGGAGCAGTAGCAACTTTCCAAAATTGCTATGAAAATGTGCAAGCAAATGGAATTGCAAGTGATACCATAGAAGGCATTAAAACGGTTACCGATGAAGAATTATTAACCAAAGACTTCTATACCAATACCGTATGTCTAGATGAAAACATTTGGAATCTAGATAATATTACAGAAGAAGAGATAACAAGTGTAGACAATCAACTTACCAAATTTATCACTTTTGGATTAAAGGTAAATGAAATGATTCATGAAGAATAAAAGAGAAGTTGATAAAAATGGATAGAAAAAAGGGGCTGTAAAAAAAGTCTCACTAAAAAATGAGTGAAGAAATTCACTCATTTTTTGTATAGAAAAAAGCCTATATTTATTGAAAAATAAGGCCTTTATGGTATAATTTATATATGAAAACAAATAACTATACCAATAATAATTATAAACCAAAACAATAAAAATTACCACTAGAAATTGAAAAAATTATAGAAATTTCTGATCCAGTATATAGTTTTTGTGAAGTTGTTGATTATATTGACCTAAATTCATATTTTGTAAAGGAAGGTTACAAAACAGGTCGTCCAAGATATAATCGTACGAATTTGCTTAAAATTATATTATTCTCATTTATGGAAAATGGATATTTATCTTTGAGAGGCATTGAAAAGTCATGTAAAACAGATATTAGATATATGTACTTATTAGATGATATGGATGCTCCTTCTTTTGCTACTATTGGAAATTTTATTAGAAAAGATTTGACTGATACCATAGAAAATATATTTATTGAAATAAATAAGATTATTTTTGAAAAAGAAAATGTAGATTTAGAACATACCTATATTGATGGAACAAAAATAGAAGCAAATGCAAATAAATATACTTGGGTATGGAAAAAATCATGTATAACCAATAGAGATAAAGTGTTTAATAAGCTTACTGAATTAAT
>CARBKU010000021.1:10621-12939 GCA_948946035.1 uncultured Clostridia bacterium | reverse complement strand
GTATTGTGTTTTTTTAAATAGTCAATTTCTTCTTTTTCACCTTGAATACTTGATTTATTTATTTCACCATTATTCATGTTTTTCAATATTTCTCTACAAGTAGTACAATTAGTTATATGTTCTTTAATAGCATCATCGGTCTCACTACTTAAAACTCCTGCAATATAACTAGGTAATAAATCCTTTATAACTTCACATTCGTTTTTCATTATTTAATTCCTCCTTTAATTTTAATTTTCCCCTATAAAAAGTAACTCTAGCCCATTCTTCATTTCTTTGTAATATTCTTCCAATTTCTTTAAAAGAAAAATCCCCTTTAATTCTTAAATAAATTACTTCACGTGTATTAGCATCTAGATTGTGAATCTTTTGATAAAGACTTATCAATTCTTCTCTAGAATTAATTGTTTCCTCTAAACCTTCTTCTGATAGTTGGACTTCAATATTATCATCAAATGGTATTGATTCATATTTTTTATTTTTTATAATATAATCTTTCCATTTATTTTTCGCTATTTGACAAAGCCATACATTTAAAGAACATTCTCTTCTAAAATTTTTAATTCCTTGAATAGCATTACAAAAAGTTTCTTGAGTCAATTCTTCAGAAATTTCAGTATTGTTGGTTAATTTGTATAAATAATTATATACCAATCTAGAATACTTTTTATATATTTCTTCCATTTTTACCTCCTCTATTATTTTAGACTATAGTTAAATCAAAATTGTTACAAAATTTCACGATTTTTTATCTTTTTTTATAGTTTTCAATTATTTTTTGTTATCTTTTGTTATCTTTAAGTATCTTTCTGGTTTTCTTTGTTTAAAAGCATTATAATTATAATAATAGTCAATGACTATTGTTTTATGGCAGAAATCTATTTCTGCCCAAATACAGGATTAGGTTATATCCATTTAAGTTAGGAGGAACTAATATGAATAAAAAATTTAGACGGATTTTATCAGCGCTTTTAACATTAACTCTTTGTTTCTCGCTTTCAAGTTCTGTATTTGCTGCCAGTGCAAAAGGTAATGAAACTGCAGCTCAGAAGAATTTGATCGGCGAATATACTTTTGAGGTGTCCGGAGATGGAACGGTTATGCCCTTAAGCAGTGTAAGTGGCTATAATCAGAAAACAGTAACCGCAGCCGCAGGAAATAACGGCATTTCTATCGATTGTAATGGTCAAGGAGTTGGCGGTATGGGTATCACTATTGAGACCAGTTGCTCAAATGGCAATTACCAGATGGATTATGCTGGTTCTTCAGTAATTGGTTCTGCAAGTAATATTTCCGGCAGAATATGGACAAATGACCATATTGAGCTGAAATCAAATCTATGGCAGAATAATCTCGGCCAGTACTTTGTGGCCTTTGGTGTTCCCAGTGGAGTTTCCGTATTTGTTAAAGTATGGATCTATGGTTAATGAATGTCATAAAAATATGTAACTAATTAATTTTTAACCTAATCCTGTATTAAACCATATATATGGTTTATGCCAGTTTTTTTAAGCTGGCATTTTTTTATTGTATAGGAAAAATCGAAGATTTTGACTATACAATAAAAAAATAATACCGTTTAAGGTATTATTTGGTGCATCACCGGAGAATCGAACTCCGAACCTCCAGATTAAGAGTCTGTTGCTCTGCCAATTGAGCTAGTGATGCATATATTAAATTTTGAAAAAGTTGGCGCGAGTTATTGCAAGTTGGCGCATTTTACATTTTTTTATAAAATCATAAACTTGCAATAACTTACGAAAGTACCGATTTTATCAATACTTTTAACCATATCATAAGCATTCATTACCTACTGATTAAGAGTCTGTTGCTCTACCAACTGAGCTAATAGCGCATATTTTTTAATACCTATTTATTATAATATCTTTTACTTGCTTTGTCAATATATTATAAGTTTTAAGTTTCGACTTTTTTTAGGAAAAATTAAAATAGTTATCCACAAAATTAAAAAATTCCTATAAAAATGAAGAAAAAACCTCGTTATTTTGGTATAATTTAGATGCAAACAAAAATTATTACTAAACAAAAAAATGGAGGTTTTTTCTATGATTAATTTTACTACAAATACTTTTCAAATGAAAAGAGAAATTGTTAAATTTTCTAATAAACTTTGTAAAAATTCTAATAAGTCTGAAACAAAATTTGTAACAGATATGATTTATGGTATCTCAAAATCTAAAGATATTCTATTATCTAGCATTGCTAGTGAACTTAATGAGAATATTAAAAAAGCTTATATTATTGATAGATTAAGCGAAAACTTATGTCATTCTTTAGACGAAAATACCGATAGTAAT
>CARBKU010000021.1:0-10521 GCA_948946035.1 uncultured Clostridia bacterium | reverse complement strand
CGATAGTAATGAAATTTTTAGGCACTATTTTGATAAGCAACAATATTTTGTAATTAGATTAAAGGAAAATAGGAAAGTTTATTTAAATCATAAAACCTATAAGATTACTACCATAAGAGACTCGCGAAAAGGAAAAATCAAGATGAAATTAATGTTTCAAGGAGAAGAAAAAGATTGTTATGCAAGTGTTCTAAAAGTACAAATAACATCAAAAAAGAAATGGATAAATCTAGTATTAGTATATGGACTTGGAGAAACACCAATGATGCTAGCGAGCAATATAACAATAAAAAGTAAAGAAGATGTAATAAAGATAGCTAGATGTTACTTAAATAGATGGAGAATTGAAGAATATTTTAAATTCAAGAAACAAGAGTACAAGTTTGAAAACTTTAGAGTACGAACATTAAATGCAATTAATAATTTGAATATGATGTTAACCTATACAATAGGTCTAATTGGATTATTAAGTGAACAGAAAATTTATATAACTGGTAAAATAAGTTTTTTAATATACATATTTTACCAGTTTTCTTAGATTACTAAATTTATTTTTTCAAAAAGTCGAAACTTAAATTGTAGATTTTTAAGTCATAACTAAATTATGAAAATTTCAAAAAAAGTCTGCCAACCATTTATATTTATGATTAACAGGCTTTTTTAATTTTATAATTCAATTCTACTTTCTAGTTTCTTTTTTTACCATATTAGACGAAAGATAATTTTTTTCTCCATCCCCAAAATCATTTTATATATTAATAAATCTTTCTAAAAAGTTTTTAGTTTCCTCTTTTTCAGGATTTTTTAATATTTTATCAGGAGTTCCCTCTTCACAAATAATTCCATCATTCATATAAACTACATAATTTGAAACATCTCTTGCAAAAGCCATTTCATGAGTAACAATTATCATTGTAAATCCTTCTTTTGCTAAGGTTTTTATTACATTTAAAACTTCTCCAACCATTTGAGGATCTAATGCTGATGTTGGTTCATCAAATAAAAGTACATCTGGTTTCATAGCTAATTCTCTAGCTATTGCTACACGTTGTTTTTGTCCTCCTGATAGTTGTTTTGGCTTTGCATTTATATATGGTGACATTCCTACTTTTTCTAGATAATGAAGTGCTTCTTTTTTTGCTTGTTCTTTATCTTCTTTTAAAACTTTTGTTAGCCCTATCATACAATTTTGCAAAACATTCATGTTATCGAATAAATTAAAACTTTGAAATACCATTCCTACTTTTGAACGATATTCTGGTATGTTTTTCATTTCAAGGACATTTTGATTTTTATATAATATTTCTCCACCAGATGGAATTTCTAATAAATTTATACATCTTAATAATGTGGATTTTCCAGAACCAGAAGAACCTATTATACTTGTAACATCCCCTTTTTTTACTGAAAAGTTAATATCTTTTAATACTTCGTGTTCTCCAAAGTGCTTTGTTAAATGCTTAATTTCTATTATTTTGTCTCCCATTCTTTTTCCTCCTTTTTAGGATATTTTAACATTCTACTTGTGTATGCTAAAGTATCTGTAGTAGAAAGTGAGTAATCTTTTGCTCCATTTAATTTGTTTTCTATTATTCTTAATATCTTTGAAAAGAATACTGTCATACATAGATATATAACCATAGTAATTGTATATGACTCAAATACAGTGTAGTATGCTCCTGATACAGTTTTTGTTACAAAGAATAATTCAACAACACCTATACACGAAAGAACACAAGTATCTTTTATATTTATTATTAAATTGCTTCCAATTTGTGGCATAATATTTCTTAAGGCTTGTGGAATTATAACATATATCATTGTTTGAATGTGATTCATTCCAATGGCTTTTGCTCCTTCTGTTTGACCTTCTGATATTGATAAAATTCCTCCTCTTACTGTTTCTGCCATATATGCACCAGTATTTATTGATACTATTAGATATGCAGCTACCCACATATCCATATGTATATTAAAGACTATTGCAGAACCATAAAATATAAACATTGCTTGAACCATCATTGGAGTTCCACGAAAGACTTCTACATAGATATTTAATATTAATTTTACAATTTTTAAGAAAACCTTTTTTATGATGTTATCACTTTTGTTAATTGGTATTGTCTGTATTATACCAACTATAAATCCTATTAAACATCCAATAAATGTTCCTACTAGTGCAATTGCTAAAGTTGTTCCTGCTCCATTTAGTAGTGTTGTTCCATATTTTCCTATTATGAAAATTATTCTTCCTATAAAGTCCTCTGGTAGTGTTTCCATAAATTATCCCCCTATCTATTTTTATTTTGATAATGGTTGAACTTTAATTGCTTCATTCATCATTTTTTCATAGTCTTGAGCATTATATTTTTTTAATACATTGTTTATTTTTTCTAGCAGTTCACTGTTTCCTTTTTTTACTGAAATACCAATATTTATTTCTTCATCTGATATTTCAAAATTGTTATTATTATTTGTAAAATCTAATATTTTCATATTAGGATATACTTGTATAGCTGCCATTGCTGTTGGCATATCTGTTACTACTAAATCAACTGTTTTTGAGTTTAAGGCTACAAGCATATTTGGTGCTGTATCCATTGCTGGTAATATATTTGCATTTTTTATTTGTGGTAAACATGTATCATACCAACATGTGTTTATTTGTGATGTACAAGTTGCTCCTTCTAAGTCTGAAACTCCTTTGGCATTAGTATATTTACTGTCTGAATTTGTTAATGTAACTATTGATGCATAATAGTATGGAGTTGTAAAGTCAACTGTTTCTAATCTTTCTGATGTAATTGATTGACCAGCTATAACACAATCTATTTTATTTGATTCAAGTGCAAGTGGTAAACTATCCCAATCAATTTGATATATTTCTAAATCGCAATCAAGTTCCTCTGCTATTTTTTTTGCCATCATAACATCATATCCATAAGCATAATTAATTCCATCTTTTATTGGAACTGCACCATTTGAATCATTTGTTTGTAACCAGTTATATGGTGCATATGCACATTCCATTCCTACTCTTAATACTTTTCTGTTTTTTTCCTCTGTTTTGTTTCCTAAAATTAAAATTATTGCTATTGCCACAATTGCTACTATGGCAATACTTATTGCTACTACTTTTTTGTTCATAAAAGTACCTCCTTCTTTTTTTAGATATTTTGCCTATCTGCTTTCTATATACAAAAAGACCATATATGTTTTGCTTATATAGAACATATACGGTCATACTATTTTTATTTATAATAAATTAAATATTATATTTGAAATTTTATAATTTCTCTATAATATTTTTTATTTTATAATTAATTTTAGTATATTAGATAGCGCTCCACATAAGTGACAGTACATTACATATTTTGCAATGTCCCAGCAGTATTTATTTAGGCTATAAATACCACTTCGGCGATATTTCCTTTTAAATATTCATAAGAGCCTAATTCAAATAAATATTCTACTCTTAAATATCGCGACCTCTATCATCATTATTATAATGACAAAATATTTAATTGTTATATTACAATAACATATATTTTTATAAAAAGCAATATGTTTTTTGATTTTTTTATTTTTTCAGTTACTAGATAATACTTTTACTAATATTATTCTATGAAAATGCTGATATATAAATATTTCTTTGTATCTCGGTTCATTACATACATAAAAAATTCTAATGAAATATATGGAGCCTCTTTCACTTAGTCCTCGCTACGCTCGACGCGAACATTACTCCATATATTTCAAAGAATTTTTAAATGCATTTCAATCACATTCGATACTGCATAAATATTTATATATCAGTATTTTCAAGATATTAAACACAAAAAAGCATTATCAAGTAACTTTTTTCACTATTTAAAAACTCTTCTATTTGACTACTTGTTTTACTGTCTATATACATCACTTTTTCTTTTCTTGATATGTCTTTTCTAAACATCACTTACATCTTTATCATCTGCTTCCTGCTACAACCTTAAATAACCTACCACATACAATAAGAAAAGAACTGAATGAAAAAGTTTTAAATTCAGTTCTTTTTATATTAATAATATTATTTTAGTTCTGGATATCCTTTAGTATTTATATTATCTAAATTCCAAATCGTCTCATCAAATCCTAAATTCTTATAAAACTCTTTATTTAAGTTTTGTCTTGAAATAGTGTCTAAGTATCCAGCTGTATTATCATTAACACGACTTGCTCCAGTTTCTTCTGTTACTTCATAGCAGTTATTTAGACATGCTTTTACTTGTTCCTCTGATGTTCCTACAAATTTATATGGAATCATTTTATTTCCACTAGTATCTGTATATCCTGTCATATTTCCAAAAGCAATACTATTATTTACTTTTGGTGTATTATATATGTTTCCTATAAGTGAGGCATTGAATATACTATTTGCAACAGGATTATAATTATTGCTTGTTTTTGTTATATCCACATCTGTTATTATATTTTCAATTGTTCCACCTTGTTGCATTGAACCTACTAATCCACCATTTTCTGTACCAGTAACATTTAGAGTTCCTTGTACATATATATCTTTCATTTTTCCTCCAAATTTTCTTCCTGCAAAAGTTGATACATATACACCTGTTCCTGTTACATTTGCATTTTTTACAGAGATGTTTTCAAATACTGAATTTGCATTATCTCTTCCGTCCATTCCTGTTACAACTGCTACATTGTTTCTTCCTGACAATGTAATATTGTTAAATTTCATATTTTTAAATGTAGCTGTAAATGTCTCTTGTGCAAATGCTGTTACAAAGTCTCCATTTCCTCTACCTACACTTGTGTTACTAAAGTTACTAATATTTAAGTTTTGTACTGTTCCTCTAAAGTTTGCAAATAAACTTAAATTTGTTAAATTTGAAATTGTATGTCCATTTCCTTCTATTTTTCCTGTAAAAATATCTGTTATGACTGCATTACCACTTCCTGTATATCCTGTAAAGTCAATGTCTTCTGCTAATTCAAATAGTCCACCTGTTTCGGCACTTACTTTTTCTATAAATTCTTCTTTGTTTGAAATTTTTGTAACCAAACGCTCTACTGTACAGTCTCTAGTAATTACATTACTAACTGTTCCACCAATTAAAGCTAAATCATTTCTATTACCAAAGAACATTTTTAATCCTGTAGCATTTATTTTTTCTGCTGTACTAGATTCTATTCTATTAGCTAAAGCTCCTGAAGTAGTATTACTTCTTGGAATGTCTGTGTTTTCCAAAATTAAGTTTCCAACATAACCATATCTAATTTTATTAAATATAGGTATTGTATTACCAATTATTTTATGTCCATTACCTTCTAATCTACCCATAAATGTTTGAGTTACATTTGTAGTCATTTCTGAGAAATCAATGTCATTATCTAGTACATAGTAACCATAAGGTTGTTCATTGATTTTTTCTACTAATTCTTGTGCTGTTTTTATATGTGTTATTTCAACATCTGTTCCAAGTGGGTCAGCCACAAAGTCATTTGTAGCACTCTTTAAGTAATGATAATATATCTTTCTAAGATTTGTTCTTTGAGATATATTTCTATCTCCATTATTAGCATCATTTGTTAATGCTTCAGTAAATCTGTCTATCATATATTCAACATCTATATATTTATTATTATTAATATTTTCTTCAACTGTTGCATATCTACTCATTTTGTATTGTTTCCAATCCATTTCAGTACCAGTTACCATTTTCGTAATTTTCTTAATTGCATCTAAGTCATTAGCAGATGCTCTGCTACCATAAGTAACATATCCATCAACTCCAGCATAACCTAACATTTCAAAGAAATTACGTTTAGTAGAGAATGCATCAGCATATCCACCATCTAAATGTCCTATAAACCAACGATTTACCCATACAGATTCAAATCCATAATCGTTGCTACCAATTCCATTAATTACAGATAAGCCTCTTACACTTACTCCCCAAGCATTATTTGGTCTTAACATAATTCTATTATCATATAAAGCTTCTAATGATGTTAAATTCATAGCAGTAGCTTGTGCTGCTGTAATTCCTCCCCAAGAAGACCAACCAGCAGATATATTCATTCTTGTTGCAATCTTTGCTTGTTGTTCTGGTGTTAATCTAATAAATGCTTTTCCTTCAATATAATCTAGTAAGTCTAGTGCATTTTGTTGTCCTTTATAATAATTTTCTAATTTTTCCCTTGTATTAATTCTCTCAGGAGTTAGATTTTGAGTCGCATTACCTTCTTTATTCAAATAGAAAGATGTATTAAAGTAATATGGTCCAACATCTTGATTAAGGTTGTTTTCACTCCAATTAGCATATTGTTGAACATTACCTTCTGTAAGTGTTTCAAGTTGCACTCTAGCACCACGTTGATATAACATTATTTTATCATATAAAGCGTGTTCAAATTCGTGTGTCCAAGTATCAAAATTAGTAAGTCCTGGTCTTGCTTGGAACCATAAGAATCCAGCAGTATTACCTACACCAGCTGAGCTACCACCTGGTTGCCATAGTCCTAAAACTTCACTAAAATTCTTAAAGAATGGATATTCTAGACCAACTTTTCCTTGTGTATAAACTGGACCTGTTGATATTACAATATTTGTACCAGGGAAATAAGAATTTTTATAACCTGTAATTATTTTTGTACAATCATAGACCATAATACAGTAGTTATTCCATTTTTTATAGTCAAATGAATCTGCTAAAGTAGAAAAATGGCTTTTTACAAGTTTAACATGATTATTTACTTTGTTTTTAACTTCTGTTCTTCCAGCTACAGTCTGAGGATCTTTATGATATAACTGTGAAGGTCCAAATTGTAAATGAGCAGGTCCAGAAATCATATAAGCACAATCATTTGGTAAAGTAATAACTGGAAGTATCATTCTTGCATTTTTGGTAAGTTGATACCAACCACGATACCCTATTTCCGGTAGATGATCTACTGAAACTTCAGCTAGTATATTTCTAGTGCCAAAATACTCAGTAAACCAGTCATTTACATCTTCATATCCACCAATATTAGCTATTATATAATTTAGGAAATAGCCAACAGTTGAACTTCCTGTATATTTTTTTAGACAATTACTATAAAATCCATCTGTTCCTCCTGGATTTAGATTTCCTACAAATACTTCATTTACTACATTATAAAATGTCATTGGGTTTGAATACATTTTACCTTCAAATAGTATAATATCTGATACTTTTGCACCACCTATTTCAAATCCATACCAACGTTGATAGTAATTATATGCATAAATGATTTTATTTATTTTTTCAGTTCCAATTAGTTCTTTTTCTATTTTTTTGTTTAGTATCTCATTGTTTAACATAAGTATACTGCTTTCATCATTTTGTAAAATTTGAAGTGCCATTTCTTCTGCCATATTTTTAATTACATCATTGTAATTATCTCTATATAATCTACTATCTGCTGCAGCAGTAAGTGGTTCTAATACTGTGTTATAATCTAATGATTTTATATAATCAGCTAGTTTATTTATAACTTCTGAATCTTCATTTATGATGTGATTTCCAAATGCATAACTTAAATTTAATTCTGGGATTTTATATATAGCAATACTTCCCATAAGTTTTTCAAAGTTTACTTCATATTCTTGTACAGTATAATCAGTAAATATAACTTTTATTTTTGTAATTCCATTATAAGCTTTTGATGTTAAATATGTTACAAGTTTATTTTCTGAAAATGGTAGTATATGTTTTATAGTTTTTGTATTTAATAAATGTGTATTTGATATACTAGTACTATCTAATACCATATATTTTGCATCATAATATGGCATTAATTTTTGTATATTATGATATGCTATTAACTTATCTGAATTAAATCCTGGAGTATTTTTTATTCTGTCATATTCTGGAATATATAAATTTGTATCTATTTTTTCTCCATTGTTTTCTGCTTCATCTTCTTGTTGTTTATTTCCTTTTAATGTTGGTAAATGTTCATAAGATGCACCTTCTAAATCCCAAATATTTTCATCAAAGTTTGCACTATCTTTAAAGAATTCTTTTGTAATATTATCTTTTGATGTTGTTTTTACTATTTCTCCTGTAGCATTTGATGTTAGCTCAGATTCTTCTAACTCATAGTTGTTAATAGAAGTTCTGTTGATAGATGAGCCACACACTTTATAAATTCCTGTACCAGTTGATAAACTTACATTATTTTTTAATATTGCTGTTGAATCTGCTGTTAATCCTATTATAGCACCATTAAGTCTACGTCCTCCACCTGTCCATACATAATTTATTTTAGTAATACAATTTTCAATAGTAATTTGTGTTGCCAATCCATGCCCAAGAATACCACCTATTCCATTACCATCTTTACTTTGGGTTGAATTCACTTCACCTTGTACATAACAGTTCTTAATTGTTCCACCATCCATGTATCCAACAATACCACCAATTCTTATATGTCCAGATGTACTTACATTATAATTTGTTACACTACATTCCTCAATAGTTCCAGCTGTTAAGTTACCAATAAGTCCTCCTATTTCATTTGCTTTTGTTACTAAATTTAAATTTTTAATATGAACATTTTTTATATTAGTATTTGAAGCTACACTTGCTATACTTCCTCTACTTGTTGCTTCAAGTAAATTGACTTTTTCTAATTCAAGATTTTGAATTGTTGCACTTTCTAGTGTATCGAATAATGGTTTATTTAAATTATATATTTTGTGTCCATTTCCATTTAATGTACCTCTAAACTCAGATGTAATAAGCGATGTGCTTGTTGTTTTTAAATATGATACATCATAATCTTGTGTTAGTGTAAAGTTTCCATCTGGATTTGCCTTTATTTCTGCAATTAAAGCTTCTATACTTTTATTTTCAGCTACTCCATTATTTAATTTACCATAAGTAACTTTTAGTTTATTTTGTTTTTTGCCATTTTCGTATTGAATTACATTATCATAATCTAAAACGAAATCTAGATTTCCATCTTCTGTTATTTCATAGCTTTTTATTTTAGCATAGAATACAGGCATTTCTTTTGATGTAACTTTTACTATGTAATTATCTAAGTTTGATAATTTTTCTTCTGTTACGCTAGTAACTTCTGCTGTTGGATTTTCTGTTGAATATAGACTTACTCCAATTATGTCTTTTATTTCAATTAAACGTTCTGCACTTATATTAATTCCTTCTTTAAGTAATTGTTGATTTGTATATTCGTTATCTCCAGTTGTAACTTGATTTGTATCTAAATCGTAATTTGCAAGTATTTCTATTTCAAATTCTTCACAAATTCCTTTTTCAAAACTAATTCCATTTGAATTACGAGTTAATTCTTCTTGTTTTATTGTAACTCCATTTTCATCTATTACTTTTATAGTTCCACTAGTTATTGTTTCTTCTGTATCATTTACTTTAAATGCTACATCAATATTTCCATTATCTGCATTTTCACTATATCCAAATTCTGTAACAGTTGGTCTTAACTTTAATATTCCTACTTGTGTTTCATTATTTTCTGTTAATTCAATTTCTTTTGTGTTATTTAAAATTATTTTTTCAATTGTAATTGTTTTTGGTCCAAATGTAGAAACTACTGGTATATTAGTTTTATAGTTTTGCTCTACTTTTTCTAATTCATATTGTTTTCCATTTATAACAGCATAAGCTGGATAAAATTCTGTATTATTAGCACTATCAAAACTTACAGTTACTTCTTGACCTCTTTCAAAATATTTTGTTTCTTTTTCTCCATTGTATGTTTTTAAATTACTTATTTGTAACTCATAATCTGCAATTAATTGTATTGGTCTTCTTCTAAATACTTCATTTTCTACATAGTTTTTGTTTATTTCTTCTTCTATTGTATTAGTATCTCTATCATATGTCATTTTTGCAACTAATGTATATTGTGTTCCTATTTCAATATTTTCAATGTCAAAAGTAATGTGTTCTGCATCAAATTCTTTTGTTGCAACTATTTCCTCATCACTATTTCTTACAAGTTCCGCTTTTCCACTTATAAATGCTTTATCTGGGTCTACTATATTTGCTGTTAATTTAACTGATTTATTTTCTATATCATCAATTTGTGTAAATTTTTCACTAGTAGGTTTTTGTTTTAAAACATCTATTTTTACTTGGTTTCTTACACCAACTGATGTATTATCTTCAAATATAATATCTGTAGTATTTAAGTCTACTATACCCGCTGTTTCTCCTGCATTTAAAGTTACAGAATATGTTACATTTTCATCCTCATCTATGTTTCTTGTTGCAATACATCTTAAGTTGTTTACTCTAATGTGTGTTATATCAAGGTTTTCTTTATTTGTTTCTATTGTATATGTTAATGTAATATTCTCTCCTTTTTCAGGATATTTGTTAGATATTTGTACATTATTTATATTAGCACTTGGATTAGATGATTCTTCATTTTCTAATATAATTTCATTTGTATATGTATAATTTTCATCATCTTCAAGTAAACAATAATTTGCAATTAACTTTATTTTAT
>CARBKU010000020.1 GCA_948946035.1 uncultured Clostridia bacterium | reverse complement strand
TTGACTTACTTCTGATAATATGTGTGAACTTAATATTACTGTATGTGTTTTTCCAAGTTCTTTTATTAAATTTCTTATTTCTGTAATTTGTTTTGGGTCTAACCCTACTGTTGGTTCATCTAATATTAGTATTTTTGGTTCTCCTACTAAGCTTCCTGCCATACTTACTCTTTGTTTGTATCCTCTTGATAGATTTTTTGTTAATTTCTTTTCTACTTCTTTAAGTCCTGTTTGCTCTATTATTTCTTCTACTTTTTCTTTTCTTATTTTTTGGTCAACTTTTTTTATTTCTGCCATATATGTTACAAATTCTTTTACTGTTAAATCTGTGTATAACGGCACTCCTTCTGGCATATATCCTATTTCTTTTTTTGCTTTTTTTGGTTTTTTTAGCATGTTGTATCCGTCTATTATTATTTCTCCTTCTGTTTGCTCTATAAATCCTGTTAGCATGTTCATTGTTGTACTTTTTCCTGCACCATTTGGGCCAAGTAGTCCAACAATTTCGCCTTCTTTGATTGTAAAGCTAATATCTTCTACGGCTACTGCGTTTCCATACTTTTTTGTAACATTTTTGACTTCTATCACAAAAAATTCCTCCTTTTTATCTAATCTTTTTCACTGTTTATCATATTATCATTTTATTTTTTTAAAGTAAAGTTTTTCACATAAAATTTACATTTTTTGAATATTTATTAGTTAAATATCGATTTTGAAATGAGGTTTTGTTATGGAGTATATATACCCTTTTATAATTTCGTTTATGCTTGTTTTTTTATCTGAGTTAGGAGATAAAACGCAGTTATTAGTACTTTCTTTTTCTACTAAGGATAAAGCTAAAAATATACTACTAGGAGTTGCTATTCGGTACTTTTTTTAGTCATGGCTTAGCTATTTTATTTGGTAGTACTTTAGGAAACTTTGAGAATGAATCCTTTAACTTTTATTTAAAACTTTTTACTTATGCTTCTTTTTTACTTTTTGGCATTATTGGCTTTATCCCTAAGAAAAAGAAAGATTCTTCTAACAAAACAAAATCTTCTTTTCTTGAAAAAATTTTAAATATTAAAGTCAATTATATTTTTGTAATTGCTTTGTGTATTGTTGTTGGAGAAATTGGCGATAAGACTTTTCTTGCTTCTTTGGGACTAGGCTTGGAATATCCTAATTATAAATTGTCTTTGATTTTTGGTTCTATTGCTGGTATGGTGCTTAGTAACTCTATTGCCCTTGTTTTTGGTAAAATTTTAGGTAATAAATTGAAACCTGATATTGTTGAATTTTTGTCTAATATTATTTTTATTGTTTTTGGATTATTGGGTTTTGCAAAATATTTATTACCTTATTTAACAATATTTGTTACTTGATAATGCTTTTTTGTGTTTAATATCTTTAAAATACTGATATATAAATATTTATGCAGTATCGAATGTGATTGAAATGCATTTAAAAATTCTTTGAAATATATGGAGTAATGTTCGCGTCGAGCGTAGCGAGGACTAAGTGAAAGAGGCTCCATATATTTCATTAGAATTTTTTATGTATGTAATGAACCGAGATACAAAGAAATATTTATATATCAGCATTTTCATAGAATAATATTAGTAAAAGTATTATCTAGTAACCAATATTTAATTAAATTTTTCTCTTTTTATTGACAACAATTATAAAATATGCTATTATAATTATTGTCATTTGGGTCAGTAGCTCAGTTGGATAGAGCACAGGCCTTCTAAGCCTGGGGTCGGGGGTTCGAACCCCTCCTGGCTCACCAAATAATTAAAGACTAGAAATGCTTATATTTCAAGCTTCCTAGTCTTTTTATATTCCTAAAATAATGCAGTAGTAATGCAGTAGGTTTATTTCTATGATATTTTTGCAACTTGCTTTTTTACAAAATCTAATGAAGTTTCAATGTAGACACCTTCTGTAATATCACTACCTTCAACGTGTCCTGCTAAATATTGTATAGCAGATAAATCAATTCCAATTTCTTTCCAATGAGTTAGAGCAGTATGTCTTAATCTATGTGTAGATATTTCTAATGAACAGATATTATATTTCGCATTTAATCTTTTTAGCCATGAATTGACTTCACTAGGTGTTATAAATGTATTTTTTTCATAGTCCCAGAATAACAAGTTGTAAATATTTCTAATCTTTTTGTCGCATTGTTCTTCTATTATATCTATTAGTCCACTAAATAAGTTATTATCTAATGGCAAATACCTTTGTCCTTCGTCTATTTGTGTTTTCTTATTGTAAGTCTTTGTATGTTCTCCTAATATAACGTGATAGTGTTCGTCTTGTGTTAAAGTATTATGTACGTCAAATTGTTGTGTGTCTTTGTTATAATCGTCTTTGGAACGTGCTAATACTTCGCCAATTCTCATGCCTGATATGCCTTGCATTTTTACTATATTTCTGTAAGGGTGGTTTCTTTCTTCATTGTCTAAGATCCTATTAAGTTTTTCAATTTCTTTATGTGTCAAAGGTTTTACTTTTTGTGTTTTCTTCACAGATATTGGCTTCTTTAAGTTTTCGTCTAGCATCAAGTTATATATAAGTATTTTTCTTGAGGGAGAACAAGCAATATTAAATGATTTACCTAGTAATCTCCATATTTTGTCTATAACACTATTTGCATATTGTTTAATCTCTCCTTTTGCATCTTCTAAATGCTTTATAGTTACTTGTTGAATAGGAAGATTACAGAAATTAGAACAAGTCTTTTTTATTTGTTCTAGGGTTTCTAAGTCCCTTTTGTAGCTTCTACCACTTGTAATACCATCTATATGCTTACTTTCAATATGTTGTTCTGCAATAGTAACTACTGTTTCTGTACTTTTACAAATATAAGTTCCTGTATTTAGTTCTTCTTTAACTTTTGTAACTCTAGCCTTAAAGTCTTTTACTGTTTCTTTTTTCCTCTGTTTCATAGTCTGTCTATTGCCTTGTGTATCATAATATTGAAATACCCAACATTTTAAAGTTTCACTATGATAAAGTGAGCCTTCTCCATTGCCCACAGATTTAGTCTTTTTATTTTTTCTTGCCATAATAAAATCACTCCTTATTTACAAAAAGTGATTTTTATACTATAATTAAATATAGGAAATCACTTTTTGATTTTCAATGTGGGAGTATTTTTTGAGCAAGTCTGGATAACTATACAAAAAATATTCCCTCTTTTTATTTAATTTTTTTATCTTTTATATCTTCTTTTAATTTCTTTAAATATTTTTCAATATCAAACATAAAAGTATTTTGTAGTTTAGAAGCGGTAAAACAAAGTGTTTTCCCTGAATTCATTTCTAATACTTCAAATACACCTTTATACTCATCCCATAAAAACAGAGAAATATACCCTAAAATACCATATTTATCTTCATTTTCTAATAAACAGTTAATAGTTTCAATTCTTTTTGAAAAAGCTCTTTTGTTTGTAGTTACTTTATCTTCTCTAGCTTTTAAATCTTCCAATACTTCGATTGATTTTTCAGTTAGTCCAAGTCTTTTAAAAATTTGTTCATTATTAGTTTTTTTCATAGATTTACTCCGTTTTTACTAATAATATAACATTTATTTTTTCTTTTTGTTATCATAGTCATAAAATTTCTCTATATATAGAGAAATTTGTTCTTTCGTATATTCTTTTGCGTACTCTCTTGCAAGTTCTTCAACTATTTTTGAAAGTTTTAGTACTCCTTCATCAAGAGTTTCTTCAAAATCAAAAACTTTTTCAAAAGCCTTTTGCTCTTTGCAAGAATTTTTTTTATCTAAAATTAGTATTTTTTGTTCTTCTGATAATTCCGTTTCTCTAAATTCTTCTATATCATCATTTGTTATAGCTATTTTGTTTGATAAAAAGTCACATGAAAGTTTTTTAGCTGTTTCTTTAAAATTAACAAGTGCATAGTTATTCATACTTTGCAAATATTCTAAAAAAGTATTACTAGAGAATAAATATTCCAAAAGAATACTTAAATTGTGGTCTTTAAGTAATGATGATAAATCATTAATAGCTTGTTCAGATAAATACTTTTTTTTAAATAGATAAAGGTATTTATCATTTCTTGTTTCTAAAGGTAATTTACATAGGAGCCAGTTTATACTTACTTCAAATTTTTTAGATATTTTAATTAAGGTAAATATATCTAATTCTTTTTTTCCGTTAAAAATATTAGTGACAGTTGATTCTTTTGACTTGTCATCCATAAGTAATCCTATTGCTGTTCCAAATTCAACATTAGTCATTGCTTTTTCTTCTGCAAGAATTTTTAGTCTTTTCCCAATTTTTTCATTTAACAACTTTTTTTTCTTTTTACGTTCATCTCTTAAATCAAGCCAACTTTCGTCCATAATTTTCCTCCTATAAGTTAAGCTATTGTCATTATAAGTTTTGATAAAAATAATGTCAAGTGCTTATCAATTTTGATAAGAAAAACGAAAATAAAATTTTATCTTAATTTATTTTACTGGGAAAAAAATAGGTGGTATTATTTAACCAAACTTATCAAAAGTGACAATTTTTGAAAAAGGAGGTAAAAGTAAAATGACAGTTAATGTAAACACAAATATTGAGGAAAACATAAGAAAAGTAGATGAGTTACTTGAGAAAATGAAACAGCTTGAGGACAAGTCGAACATGATTAAATTCATCGGAATAAAGGAATTTGCCCAAATAAGAAACTGCTCATTAAAAATTGCACAGGACATATTTAACGAACAGTCGTTT
This sequence comes from uncultured Clostridia bacterium, assembly GCA_948946035.1. GTDB lineage: Bacteria > Bacillota > Clostridia > TANB77 > CAG-508 > CAG-269. The sequence goes on along the minus strand of CARBKU010000020.1, from coordinate 8,360 downwards.
CCTAGCGAAAACTATCGGAAAGACTAAAGTTGCCGAAATATCAGCGATTATAAGTTGGTATCAACAAAAAAGAGATAAAAACAATGCGACCAAACCTCTCAAAAAATAATCTCTTAAAAAATTAAGAGTGAATTTCTGTATCTATTAGTATAATACAAAAATTCGCTCTTGTAAAGAAAAAATAGAAAGGAATGTGATTTTATCATGGAAAAAATTAAATTACTAATAGATAATAAACCATATACAAGTAAGCCAGATAGTAAGGAAACAGGCGGTATTAAGACAAGACTTGCTAATGCAGAAGCACTAAAGGAATATACACTAAATGAAATAGTTGAGTGTATTGGTAAAGGTTATACCTTCGTTCCTGCTGTACTAGAAAATGGTACAAAAAATGAAAACTGGAAGCAACAACAATTAATTGGTGTTGATATTGATAATGAAGTGGAAGCGGAAATATTAACACCAGAAGAAGCAATAACTTTATTAAATGATAAAGGTATTAAGATATGTGCTTATTATCACACTTTCAATAGTAGTGAGGTCAAGCCTAAATTCAGGTTATTGTTTATACTTAAGGAAGCTACTTGTAATCAAGAGGAAGCAAAACTTATAATAAAAACATTAATGGACCTTTTACCTCAAGCAGATAAAGCCTGTAAGGACTTATCAAGACTATTTTATGGAACTAATAAAGAAGTGAAGATAATTGATCCAGAAGCAAGAATTACTTTAGAAGATGTTATAAAATTTGCTAAACCAGAGGCAGAAGCAAAAACAGAAGATAACACAGATTATGAAGTAAGTAGTAATTTAAAACAATTAACAAAAGAATTTGACCTTGAAAAGTATATGATACAAGACGGAAACGAAGTTTGTGGAAGTTCTGGAAGTTGGACTTATTTTAAAACTTGTAAAATATGTGGGCATAAGGACTGTTTGAGGTATCATAAGGACAATAATACATTTTATTGCTTCGGTGCAAACGGCTGTAAAGGTGGGAATATTATTAATTATTTAATGATAACCAAAGAATTGACATATCAAGAAGCGGTAAAACACTTTAAGTATGATATGTTAGGAATAGATCCTGTAACAGATTTAATGGAATATCATTTAAAATTAGTCAAAAAGCAACTTGCTGATATTTCTTTAAGTAGCGATTTTATTAAAAAACTTGACTGGATCTCTTATCAATTAAAAAAGCCTAAAAAGACTAAAAATCAAGAAGAATTTAAGGAGGAATAATCAATATGAGAGAAAAAATAGATGTTATAATATCATGTCCTAAACTAGCAGATTTTATAAGAAAGAATGTACCGTACTTTTTTGTTAGAAACAATGCGAAAAGTGGGATATTAAGATATGTTCATTTAGGAGGCTATTATAAGCTAGTTTCTGATGAAGAATTTAAGGGAATAATTAAGGCTTTTATTCCCTCAAGTTTAATCAAAAGCAACTATATGGTAGAAGTCTTTAAATTACTAGAAACAGACTTGAAATTTGTACCAATAGAAAAATTAAATGCTGACCAAAATATAATAAACTTTGAAAATGGAATACTAGAACTTGATACAGGACAATTAAAGCTTCACTCTCCAGATTATTTATGCACTATTAGAATACCATGTAATTACAATGAGAATGTACCACCACCTAAAAAACAATATTTTGTTAGATTTATTAATCAACTAACTAATTATAATAAAGCAGTTAAATATTTTTTACTGCAATTTATAGGGGTAATATTAAGTAATATACCAGGGCACAAAATGAAACAAGCACTTTTTATGGTAGGAGAGGGAAACACAGGCAAGAGTGTGCTTAAAAACTTTTTATCTTCTCTAATAGGTAATGAAAATTGTAGTAGTTTAGATTTAAAAGATTTGGAAAAGCAATTTACAAAAATACAATTATTAGGTAAAAGGCTTGTAGGCTCAAATGATATGTCTTACAAGAGTGTACCAGAATTAGAAACATTTAAAAAATTAACTGGTGGAGATACTATTTACGGAGAATATAAGGGAGAAAATGGTATAGATTTTATATTCAATGGTGTACTATGGTTTTGTTGTAATGAATTACCAAGATTTCGGTGGAGATAGAGGAAGTTGGGTGTATAACAGAATAATAATTGTAAGATGTGATAATGTTATTCCAGAAAATAGACAAGATAAGCAACTTGTGGAACATTTACTTGAAGAAAAGGAGTATATTGTATCATTAGCAATAAGATGTTTAAGGCAAGTAATCAAAAATGGTTACAGATATAGTATTCCTACTAGTTGTAGGGCTTTAAATGAAGATTATCAAATAGAAAATCACAGTTTCCTATCATTTTATAAAGAATGTGTTGTTGATAGAGAAATAAAAGGAAAAATAGAAGATATATGTACTACTGCAAAATTCTACGATGTTTATGAAGCATGGTGTAAAGATAACAACAATGGTTATAAAGAAACCAAGCAAGAAGTCAACAAAATTTTAAACAAAAAGGGTAAAGGAGAAAAGAAAAAATCTAATGGTTATTGGTATTATAGAGATATAACATTAAATGAAGCCACTAAAAAAGAGTATGAAAGTATTTATAATCCTAATAACGAAAAAGATATTAATTTTGATAATGATGTTCCAAATTCTGATAAATCTAGGTCTGAACTTGGACTTGATAGTGATAATAGCGATGATTTTCCTCTCGAAGATGAGTTTGGCGACTTACATCCTAGTGAGGAAAAACTTAGAGAAGCGGGACTTTATGATATAGATCTTAACAATAACGGAAAAGTTTAAAATAACTTTTTCGTTATTAACTTTTAAAAAGTTCCCTTTTTCCCTAAAAGCCTAAAAGCCTTATATTTTAAGGGAATACTAAAAAACAGTATTCCCTTAAAAGTTCCCTAACAAATTGATAAAAGAGTTAGATTTAACCTAACTCTTTTATCATGAAATGGATATAAATAATAAAATATTATCTAAATTTAATATATAATATTTTTTCAAAATTCAATAAGATAAATTTGCATGAAGTCTGCTATATTTTAATACGAAGTATTAAAATATACTATCAATTATTTTATAAAAAAATTCTTTAATTAAAATAATTATATGATTTCAAAGTTAGTCTTAAAAAAACTCTTATATCCTATCTGTCGCCCGCTAGGCTCGATTTTAAGCTGTTTTATATACTACGGCGAAAAAAAATTTGTAAAAATAAATATCCCCTCTACAAAGGCTATATAGCCTCTCTAGTTCAATATATGAGGGCATATTGTAGTTTGATATTCAGTATGATATTTGTGCTTTCTTTAGTTTTCTTTCTTATATAATACCTCTGCCATTAGTTTTGTTGCTACCTTAAACCCTTCTACAAAGAAATCTCTAGCAGTTGTGATTTCCATATCTGTTTTAATTTGTAGTAGTATGTTTAGTTCTGCTTGTTGTTCTGATGTTATTTCTTTGTTGAACTGGTCTCTAAGTATATTGAATTTTGATATTTGTTCCTTATACTCTTTACTGCTTGACATTTCTTGTTCAGTCTTTTCATATAGTGCTAGTATAACACTCTCTTGCTCTGTATCCATATATTTTGCTCCTTTCCTTTGTTTCATTATTTACACTTTAAACGATATACTTATTCGCTCCTATAAGCAACTATTCTTTTGTATTTCCTCAATAACATATCTAACAGCACGAATACCATTTTTGTTATATAATCTTTGCCATGCCTGTTCATATCTCGACCATTTAAAACCATGTTTCTTTAAAGTAGTTCTTGTTTCTTCATCTGGTATAGCATCAAATATAAACTGCAACCTGTTTATTTCTCTATTTAATATTGCTTTGCCACCAGTAAAGGTAATATCTTCAAACTGCAATTCTTCCAATTCTTGAATTTCTTTTATTCTGTCTTTACATCTTCTTATATCTGCATTAAGATAGGGTAACTCGTACCATTCATGAGGTCTAGCTTTTACTTCAAGTTTTGCTTTTTCTAGTTCTTCAATTCTAGCTTGTAGTTTTTCAATAGCTTGTGGATCATCAGAAGATATTGCTTTGCCATTATCAATATTGTCTATTTTATTTCTATAATAGTCTGCCTTTTCACTTTCTTGTATAGATTTCCTCATTTCATTATCTATTTTGTCTAAATCTTTTCTATGTCGTTTCTCGCTGTGGTGTCCTATTAAAATAGGTTGTCCCATAGGTATTACACTTGCTAAATCATTTCGCCTTTTATAATGTGCTTGACTTCTTTGTTCTGCCTGTTCTGCTCGTTCTTGGTATAATTCCTTTTTGTATTCCTGTCTTTCTTCATAATCAACTCTACCTGCCATATTTTAAATCTCCTTTCTAATTTGATAGTATGTTATAAACTTCTTGTGTTTCATATCGTAAATAAATAAGTCCATAGTCTATATGTGAATACATAGGCGATAGGTAACCATCTACAAGAGGTTGCTTGTCTAATTCTTTTCTATGACAAGTAGCACCTTGTTGTTTAATATGTGTTAAATCTTCTGTTATGCCATGCGATATAGTTTCAACTTCTGCTTTAGTCATAGTCTTTCCGTTGTATTCTCCACCAACAAACTCATACATAAATTCTATGCTTTCATTGTTTAATCGGTTATATATCCATTTTGTGATTTTATCTAAAAATAAACCATGTTCTAATATTTCATTGTCTTTCTTAATAGTTACTTGAAAACTTGCAACTCCTTCAATGTCTAAAGTTTCAACAAATGTTTTCGTTTCTATAAATGTTAGCATCTCATTCAAATTCTTTTCATTCTTGTTAAATTTCCATATTGTTATTGATCCAGTATTATTGAGGTTATCTGTTATCTCTATCATAAAGCATCTTATTTTAGCCTTAATGTTTATATTTTCTTCATCTTCTTTTAATCTTTCAACTGCTGTTTTGTTTTTCATGTCTTTAAACTCCTTCCATAATTCATTATAAATACTATATTCTGTATGCTTCTTTATTCTTTAAGTGTCTAATTCTATATGGTAAATCTAATTTATCAAAATCGTATGAGTTTATTCCGATGTATAGGAATTATCACTTTAGGTTTAACAATATTGCAAACATCTATAATTCCTTCTGCTGTTGCATGACCACTTGTATGTAAATAATGGTATTTTTTAGGAACAAACTTAACAATGTCTTTTTCTGCTGTTTTACCTTGTAAATATCCTAACCATTGAGAGTAAATAAAGAGGTTGTTTCTAAATCTAGGGTTATAAACAAATTTCTTTGAAAAATAGTTGCTGCGAACTAACATACAAAAACCATTACTTATCATCTTTTTATACAATTCACTATCAAAACTCTTAACATCAGAGAAATTATAATAATCTGTATATTGCGCACTATTTTTGCTTACATAATCAAGTATTTTCTTCTGGTAAATATCACATATAAATAGTTTTTCTCCTGCTTTTTTATTCGCATGATAAAAAGAAGCTATCCTGTCAATGTTAGTAGAAGCACATAGTATAAAAATATATTTTTTGCTTTTTATTAAACTAACTGCTTCTTCTTGTAACATAAATTCAGACATAAAGTTTTCATCTTGTCTTGATAATGTTGTATGTTCACAAATTATAACATCAACTTTTCCTATTCTTTTGAGTGTTCTAGGTGTTCCTTTTCCCATAGGACCATGCAAACGGAAATCTCCGTGTATGTAAAATTCTCTTGCCGTTAGCTTCTATAAGAAACATATAACTGTCAAAAGCCGAATGGTCTGTACGAATAGGGGTTATTTCCATATCTCCAATTTTTAAAGGTACACCTTGCTTAAATATTTTAAATGTATCTATTTTATCAATATGATCCTGTGTAATTTCTGTAACTCCTGTATCTTTCATTTTATTTTGAAATATAGTAAAAATCTCTTTTGCCTGTTTTCCAATGTAAATAGGAACATCTTTACTAACTTGCATATATTCGCCTATATGGTCTCCATGATAATGAGTTATAAGAACAGCATCACATTTTTTACTGATATTAGCAATATTCACTTCTATTTCATTTTCACAATTAGGGAGATTAGAGCCAACGTCAACAAGTACCCTTGCTTTTTGACTTCTAATTTCAGTTACACAACCACCAATTTGATTAACTCCTCTATGAATTTTGACTTGCATATAAATTCCTCATCTTTCGTATCTATGTTTTATTTTTCCTAAACCTGTTCAACACTTAATTTTCTAAAACAGCATAAAAACCACTTTTTAAAAATTGCATCTATACATATCCCTTTGCATTGTTTCCATACTTTTTATCTTTTCCAAACTATAACCATGTCTATTTCCTTCATAATCGTTTTTAAGCCATTTTTAAGAAGGGGGAATATAAACTATATGTCTAGCTTTTATTTTCTACTTTATAATCTTTCAGAGTTTCAAAAACTTTGGCTATTACTCGTGCATAATCTATTGACCTATTTAGTACAACATTAGAATTTCCACCAAACTCTAAAATTGCTTTTATTGTATAAATCTTCAAATTGGGTAGTTTTTTCTTACTCAATGTTAAAGTATCAATTATTTCATTCTCAAACTTTATATTAGTATTTGCTTTTATAAATTTCATAACATAATTAGCATTGTGTACGACAATAGGTAGATCGCCTATAAAATCTATCAATTTATTTAAAGCTATATTTATTGTATCTGCATCTTTTAGCATATCGTTTGTTATTCCTGTTACTTTTGTTACAGCTTCGCATATAGGCTTCTTGGGGTTAATAAAAGTGGTAAAGCTGTCAATTATTCTCTTATTCCTAACCTTACAAACAGCTAATTCAATAATATTGTCTTTTTCTGGGTTTAATCCATCTGTTTCAATATCTATTGTTACATATTCATCTGATATTTTTCTTTTGATACACATATTTATTATCCTTTCATCTTAATAACATTTTAAATTCTGCTTCTAAACCATTTTTCTTGGGTTTTATTAAATTCTTTTTGCCATAATAATATTTATCTATTAAGTATTTTAAATATTTACTTGCATATTTGTCATTATATATTTTATCGATATATTCTTGTACCTCTAGAATATTCCTATTTTTGCTAAGTAATCTTAATTGTTCACTTATATTGTTTTTCTGTTCTATGATATTTTTTACTACTGGTTTTGTTTCTTCATATATCCCTGCAAGTTCTTCAAATGTCATTTCCTTTTTTAAATATTCTATTAATCTCCCAATATAGTATAGGGCTAAAGCCTTCGTTCTGTAATTCTTATAATTATATTTTTCTATGTCTTTTTTCAGTAATTCGTAGCAATAATCCTTATCCATATTGTAAACAAATATACTCTGACCATCTTTACTTACATTTATGCAATTTAAAATTGCTTCTTCGGCTAATGCTTTTTTATTTTTTCTTTTTTTAGCTTCTTGTATATTGTTATAAACTAATTCCGTAAAATATTGTACTTCTTCTTCAAAATTATCCATTTCTTACCTCTAATAAACAATATACCATAACCATTTTTATTAATGTTATCAGAGGAGAGAAAAGGGGGAAGTGCAGTATTACCATATAAAAAACACCTACTAAACTTAATTAGTAAGTGTTTAACTATTTATATTTTTTCATTATATTTACTTTATTTTCTTTGCTACTATTGCAAATCTTCCATCTTCTTGGCTATATTCACAGGTGGAAAGTGTAAGCAGTTGTTCTCCATATTCTGCTGTTATTCCTGTATCATAAATACTTGCTTTTTTAGCTTCATTTATAAACTCGTTATATTCCGCTTCATTGTTTGCATTAACAAAATAATAATATCTAAAAACATCTTTTTCACTCTTATAATATACTCTTGAATAGAAAACTGCCAATATTTCATATATTGCATCTTCCTTATTAGTAGTAAATTTTATTGTTTTATGCTCTTTATAAAAATCTTCCTTTGCATATTTTAATAAATCTTCAAACATTAACCCTTGCTTATTCCTATGACCATATATTAGATAATTACTACTACCATTTTCTAAATCAAAATCTTTATCTAAAAACAAACTTCCGCTACTTGCTTTTTCCTTTTTATAGTTATGTGTTAGGTAAAAGTCATTATCAGTAGTCTGTAATACTGGGGAATTGATATTAGTTCCTTCTATTTCTAGCCAACTTATGATTTCGTTGTTTTCTTTTTGTAATTCTTCTAATTTTAGCATTTTTTCTGTTCGTTGAGGTGTTATTTGAGTGTTATCTATTTCAATATTGTTTAATATATTTGTATTTTCTTTTTTGTCTTTATTTCTATTATATAAATAATAACCTATGTAAATAATTCCAATAATAAAAACCAATAGCAAAACTATTAAACTTAATAT
>CARBKU010000019.1:12091-13130 GCA_948946035.1 uncultured Clostridia bacterium | reverse complement strand
ATATACAAAAAAACATTATGATATAAACTATTAAAAATAGTAATATAATAAAATTTAAAAATGGTGGTATATATGGAAGAAAAAAATAAAAGATTTACTATTATTATTCCAATGCATGATGCAGAAGAATTTATATTAAATGCACTAGAAAGTGTAAAAAAACAAGAGTTTGAGGACTATGAATGTATAGTAATTGATGATCATTCTAAAGACAAAAGTAAAGAATTAGTAGAAAATTATATTACAAGCAATCCTAATGTTAATATGCAATTTTATGAAACTCCAGAAGGAAAATGGGGGCCAGGTACAGCAAGAAACATAGGATTAGATAGTGGGACTGGTGAGTATGTATTATTTTTAGATGCAGATGACGAATTAAATGATGAAAAATCTTTAAAAAATATTAGCGAAGCAATTGATAAAAATGAGCTAGTAGAAGTTTTAATATTAGGATTTCAAAGAAAATGGAGAGATAGGCATGATAAAGTATTACTAGAAACAACATTTAAACCACAAGAAAAGCATACAGATAAGCATTATCAAATTGGAAGAAATAATGAAGGAACAATATGGTCTGGTTGTTGGAAAAAAAGTTTATTTGACAATAATAAAATAAGATTTCCAGAAAATACTGTATGGGAAGATTTAATACCTAAGCTAGAATTATTTAATTCTGCAGATTCTGAAAAAATAAAAATTTGTAGTTGCTCAACTCATCAATACAATGTTAGACCAGGTAAAAGTATAGGAACTACACCAACAATAAGTAAATTAAAATCAATGATAGAATTGCATAGAAAATGTGCAAAATTAATTTCAGAAGGAAAGATAGATGCAGAATATGAAAAAGATATAAAAAGAAGAATAAGAAATAGTCCAGCTTTAATTGCATGGATGATGGGAATGGCATTATATACTAAAGTATTAAGAAATATTCCAGAAAAAATTGATGAAGTAAAAAGAAGACTATATAATAGAAAAGAAATTTGTGAAGATAGTGAAAGATAACTTAATATAAAAAATATTAAAAGTAATAATT
>CARBKU010000019.1:4295-12081 GCA_948946035.1 uncultured Clostridia bacterium | reverse complement strand
ATAATTATAGTAGTTATAACAATTGGAATGATAATTTTATTCGAAAAAAATACAAATATAGAAGAAGTGTCTGCAAAAATAACATCTCGGAAACCAGGTAGAAAATATTACAAACACACAAAATATATTAACAGTAGTGTTAAACTCAGAACCAACACAGGAAGAAAAAAATAAAAAAGACTTTATAGCAAATGTAAAAGAAAAAGTTTATAAAAAGAACGAAAAAAATATAAAAATACCAATATTAATTTATCATAACTTTAGAACACCAATACCATACCAAGAAGACATATATAAATTATTTAGTAGTAAAGCAAATTTCGAAGAAAATGTTAAGACATTATTAGATAATGGGTATACAATAATAACACTAGAAGATTTATATAAATATAGTAAGGGTGAAATAGGATTACCAGAAAAGGTAGTTATAATAACAATGGATGATGGCCAAGTTGGATGTTATACAGATGCGTTTCCTGTATTAAAAAAATATAATGTGCCAGCTACAATATTTATTGTAAATACGTTAGTAGGGACAGAAGACTATTTTAGTTGGGAACAAGCAAAAGAAATGTATGACACAGGATTAGTACAAATTCATTGTCATGGATATAATCACTCAGCATATGATAGTGTACAAAAAGAAGAACTTATTTCTGACTATAATAAATCTCATAAAGAAATTGAAGAGAAAATGGGAGAAAAATCACAAAAAATAATGGCATATCCAGCAGGTAAATCTTCAGAAAATACAATAAAATGGCTAAAAGAAGCGGGATTTGAAATTCAAGTTCAAACCAGATATGGAACAGTAAATAAAAGCAAAGATTTAGATTTAACAAATTTGGGTAGGATTAGGGGAGAAAGAGCTAAAGGTCAGGAAATTATTAATATTATAAATGCATCTAATTAGCTAAAATTAGTAATTATCTCCTGGCCTAGTTGGAAGATTATATACATAAAAATAAGGCATATATAAAGTTATATGCCTTATTATATTTTTATAATGATTAAGCTTAAGAATAGGTAAGCATAACGAAATGCTTTTTTCATGAATAATCGTGATTTAATAACTTCTAAAGATTCACTTATAGCACAATATTTGTCAACTAGTGTTAATATGAAACCTTCTGTCGATTTTGGAAATGCTAGTGTTACAGGCCACATATGTTTAATTATTATATCTTTTTCTTTTTCGTTTAGTTTAAATAGTTTACAAGCATTTTGACAAGCTAGTTTTCCGTGTGTAAAGGCATGAAACCCTTTTCTGTTATTTTTTATTCTCCAGTCATACAAAAATAAGTCATGTAGCATGGCTGCACGTGTAGCAGATTTATAGTCTAAATTATATTTTTTACATATTATATAACAAAAATATGCAGCTATGTAACAATGTTCAAAACATGTTGTTTCATAGTGTTGTCTGTAATTTTTCATTTGTTGTACTGTGTCATTTGTAATTAATTCTTGAATAATATTTTGAAATTCTTTATTATTCTCTATTTCTTCTTTAAATTGTTGTTTCATTAAAAATCCCTCTTTAATTCATATGTAATTCAATTTTAGTATAACATAATTATAATATAGATTACAATATCCTACAAAAAAATTAAGAAAAAATACATAAATTGTGCCAAAATTTTCCATATTTCCTTGTAAAATACTATGAACTGGAACAATGATAATTATTTAAGATAGTATCTTTTTTAATAATTCAAAATTTTTATTAGAAATAGGAGTTAAAGGTAATCGTGGATTTCCAAAGTTATAACCTATAATATTTAGAGCAGCTTTTACTGGTATAGGATTAACTTCTGAAAACAATAACTTAATAAGAGGGAGAGACTCTAATTGCAATTGTCTAGCTTTTTGTATATTTCCATTTAAAAAGTAGTGTACCATATCATGAGTAAGTTGAGGCTTAATGTTAGAAAGTACAGATATAACACCAATACCACCTAAAGACAATATAGGAATTATTTGGTCATCATTTCCAGAGTAAATATTCAAATTATCTCCACAAAGATTAGCAATTTCTGCAACTTGTGAAATATTTCCACTTGCCTCTTTTATAGCAACAATATTAGGAAGTTTTGAAAGTTCAAAGCAAGTTTTAGGCAAAATGTTTACACCTGTTCTACTTGGTACATTATATAAAATAATAGGAATTGAAACACTTTCTGCAATCGCTTTATAATGAGCAATTAATCCACTTTGCGTAGTTTTATTATAATAAGGAGTTACTACCAACAATCCATCTGCTCCTAAACTTTGAGCCAATTTGCTATTTTCTATTGCCTGTTTAGTATTATTACTACCAGTACCTACAATAATTGGTACTTTTTTATCAACTGTTTCAATTGCACATCTGATAATTTTCATTTTTTCTTCTTCTGTCATTGCAGAAGACTCACCAGTAGTTCCACAAACAATTATACTATCGACATGATTTTCTACTTGAAATTTAACTAGTTTTCTAAATTCTTCAATATTAACACCACTTTCATTAAAAGGTGTTGCAATAGCTGTACCACAGCCTTTAAATAAAATCTTTTTCATATATGTACCTCCAAAATTATATTAACTTTTCTAGTATTTGTACAGCATTTGTAGCAGCACCTTTTCTTAAATTGTCAGCTACAACCCATATATTAATTCCATATTTTACACTGTGGTCTCTTCTAATTCTTCCAACAAATACCTCATTGTTTCCATCAACTTGACTAGCCAATGGATAGTAATTTTTTTCTGGGTCATCAACAACAATAATGCCAGGGGAATTTTGAAGTTGAACTTTTACATCATAAATATCAAAATCTTTTTCTAGTTCAATATTAATTGATTCACCATGGCAATTTACAATAGGAACTCTAACAGCTGTAGCTGTTACAGGTAAATCTGGCTTATTGAATATTTTTCTTGTTTCATTAATCATTTTGTGTTCTTCTTTGGTATACCCATCTTGCATAAATACATCTATGTGTGGCAAACAGTTATTATAAATTGAATGAGGAAACTTTTTTAAATTTTCTCCACTAAATTTATTTTCTAAATCTTCAATTCCAAAACGTCCTGCACCAGATACTGCCTGATAGGTAGAATAAACTATCCTTTTAATAGTGTAGTTATCATCTAATGGCTTTAAAGGCAAAACAGCCTGAATTGTTGAACAATTGGGATTCGCAATTATTCCTTTATTTTTAAATATGTCTCCAGGATTCACCTCTGGAACCACTAAGGGTACATTTGGATCCATTCTAAATATACTACTGTTGTCAATTACTATACATCCACTTTGTGCAGCAATTGGTGCGTATTTTTCAGAAACAGAGCCTCCTGCACAAAAGATTGCAAAATCAAATTTAGTATTGAATGAATTCTCATCTAATTGACATACTATGTAATCTGTATTGAAAAATTTTATTCTTGAACCTGCAGATTTTTGAGATGAAAATAATGTGTAATTTAAGTGATAAAGATTTTTTTCTTCTAATACTTTTAATACAGTTCTACCAACTAATCCTGTAGCACCAACAATTGCTACTTTATATTTTTTACTCATTTTTTATTACCTCCAATATTTTTTTCTATTATTAAAAAATATGCAGTTTAATAAAAAAGTTGCAATAAAAATTCACTTTTAAATTAACATAAAAAGTATTGCAATTTACTAATATATATAGTAAAATACAAAAGGGATAAAAAATGCAATATATAAACACAAACAAACTAGAAAAATTAGAAATAAAAAAAGAAAATACCTATATAATATTAGACTTTGATAAAACAATCACAAGCTTTGAAAGTAAAGACTCATGGGCAGTATGTGGACTACAATTAGGTGAAGAATTTAACGAAGAAGCAGATAAAATTTATGAATACTACGCACCAATAGAAATAGACTATACAATAGATGAAAAAGAAAAAGAAAAATACATTGTAGAATGGTATTCAAAAAGTATAAATACATATTATGAATATAATTTGACAAAAGAAGATATAGAAAAATCGATAAAACAAAGTAATCTAACATTTAGAAAAGGAGCAAAAGAATTTATAAAAAAAGCAAATAATTGCAAAATACCACTAATAATTTTATCAGCAGGAATAGGAAATGTAATAAAAGAATTTTTAAAGAAAAACGAATGTTACTTTGAAAACATGTATATAATAAGCAACTTTATAAAATTTGATGAAAAAGGAAACATGAAAAAATTTGATGACAAAATGATTCATACATTAAATAAAAGTATGGAAGGACACTTGTCAAAAGAATTTGAAGAAAAAATAAAGCAAAAACAACATGGAATATTGGTAGGAGACCTTATAGATGACACAAAAATGGTGCCAAAAGAAAAGTTAAATGAAGTTATAACAATTGGATTATTACCAAATGAGATAAATTTAGATATTTATAATAAAAATTTTGATATTGTTTTAGATAAAGAAGATGCAACATTTCAAAATATTGAAAAATTAGTTTTTAAAAATGTTTCTATTTAAGAAACAAGAAAATATAATAAAAAAGAAAGGAGATGTGACATTTTAATGTCATAAGAAGAAAATGAAAAAATTTGGAAATATTTTATGGGGGATAGTATTTATAGTAGTAGGAGTAATTTTTGGTTTAAATGCAATGGGAATTACTAATATAAATATATTTTTTAAAGGATGGTGGACATTATTTATTATTGTTCCAAGCATAATTGAATTTATTAAAGGAGAAGGAAGAATTTGGAGTTTTATATGGTTAGTAGTAGGAATAGTATTACTACTTTGTGCACAAGATCTTTTATCATTTAAAATAATTGGAAAATTAATCTTTCCATTTATACTAGTAATGATAGGAATTAGTATTTTATTTAAAGATAATATAAACAAAAAAGTAAGTGGTAAAATAAAAGAATTAAACTCTAATAAAGATAACTTACAAGAATATTGTGCAACTTTTGCTTCACAAAATGCTGATTTTACAGGACAAGAATTTAATGGAGCAAATTTAGATGCTGTATTTGGAAGTGTACAAATAAGATTAGAAAAAGCAAACATAACAAAAGATGCTGTAATTAATGCAAATGCTATTTTTGGAGGAATTGAAATAATAGTACCTACAAATGTTAATATTCAAGTAAAATCAACTCCAATATTTGGAGGAACAAGTAATAAAGCAAAAAATCAATATAATGAAAGTTTACCAACAATTTATATCAATAGTACAGCTATATTTGGAGGTGTTGAAATAAAATGACATCTTTTCAAAAAATAATAAAATATGGAGCAATAGCTTTTGCAATTTACCTTGTAATTATTATTGTAGGAGCAATAGTAGCTACACTTACAACTATTTTTGGAGTAACAATAGGAATTGAAAATTATCGAAATAATAGAGAGCCATCTCAAATAATCAATAATGAATGGACAGAAGATTATTCTAATATCAAAAATTTAGAAATAGAATTAAGTGTCTGTAAATTACAAATTAAAAAAGGAGATAAACTAAAAGTAGAAACTTATGATGTATCAAATCAATTTGAATGTAAAGCTAATGGAAATACTTTAAAAATAAAAGACAAAAAGTTTAATATCAGTTGGTTTGAAAGTCAAAATTATGTACCAAAAGTAATCATTTATATTCCAGAAAATATTACATTTGACAAAATTAATATTGAAACAGGAGTTAATGATTCAAATATAGAATATTTGAATTCTGATAAATTAGATTTACAAATTGGTGTTGGAAAATGCGAAATACAAAATATTATTGCTAAATCTGCTAAAATAGAATGTGGAGCAGGGGAGACTATTATCAAAGATTCAACTATAGATACTTTAAAGTTGGAAAGTGGAATTGGCAAGCTAGTTATGACAGGAAAAATTGAAGATAGTGGAGATATTGACTCTGGAGTTGGAAAATTAGAACTAAATTTAAAAGGAAATGAATCAAAATATAAAATAAAAGCAGAAACAGGTTTAGGAAATTTTACAGTTAATGGTAATAAAGTTAGAGATGATGAAACTATAGGTAATGGTAATGTTGCTGTAAAAGTAAATGCAGGAGTAGGAGAAACTACTATTAATATTAAAGAATAGAAGAAAAGAGGAATGAAAAATGAAAAAAATTGCAATTTTTGGTTCAACAGGTTCTATTGGAGATAGCACATTAAATGTAATTAGAGAAAATCCAAATTTATTTAAGGCAGTTACATTAGTAGCTGGAAAAAATATTGATAAATTAATACAACAAATTGAAGAATTTAAACCACAAAATGTATATATTACATCAGAAGAAAATGCTAACAGATTAAAAGAAAAGTATTCAAATTTAGATATTTATTATGGTGAAGAAGGAATGGAAGAAATATCAAAATTGACAGATTTTGATATTGGTGTATCTGCTCTAGTGGGAATTGCAGGCTTGAAACCAACATATAATATGATTAAAAATGGCAAAACAGTAGCATTAGCTAATAAAGAGGTTTTGGTAGCTGGTGGAAAATTAATAATGGATACTGCTAAGGAAAACAATGCAATTTTATTAACAGTAGATAGTGAACATAGTGCTATTATGCAATGTTTGCAAGGAGAAAAGCAAAACAAAATAGATAAAATATTATTAACTGCATCAGGAGGTCCATTTTTTGATAAAGAAATAACAGATGATATAACAGTAGAGCAAGCTTTAAATCATCCAACATGGAAAATGGGACCAAAAGTTACAATTGATTCTTCTACAATGATGAATAAAGGATTTGAAGTTATAGAGGCAAAATGGTTATTTGATGTAAATCCAGAACAAATACAAGTTGTAGTACATAGAAAAAGTATAGTACATTCTATGGTACAATTTATAGATGGAACAATTATGGCAAATTTAGGGCCAAAATCAATGCAAATACCAATAGCATATGCACTAAATTATCCAAATAGATTAGAAAATAATATAGAAAAGATTAATTTATTTGATATTGCACAATTATCTTTTGAAAAACCAAATTTAGAAAAATTTCAATGCTTAAAATTAGCTTTTGAAGCAATACAAAAAGGACATAGCTATCAAGTTGTATTAAATGCTGCAAATGAAGTACTAGTAGATGCATTTTTAAATAAAAAGATAAAATATACACAAATTCCTAGTGGAATTAAAAAGATGCTAGATTATCATAAACCTTTAGAATTAAATACTGTAGAAGAAATTTTAGCATTAGACAAGAAAGTGAAAGAAGAAACAAGAAAGATGATAGAAGACTAGGGTTCTTCTATTAAATCTTTCCAATACTTCTTTGGCATATATTGCATTTGACATCTAGGATTTGTTCTTTCTTTAATTGCAATAGTTTTAAAAAACAATTTCCATAATTCTTGATATTTTTGTTCATTTTCAGAAATATTAGGAATTTTTAAATTTGTACTATCTATAATTTGATATTCTTTACAATTGTAAATAAAGCATATATCTCTTATTTTATCATGTATAATAAAGTTTTGAGCAGGAAGTCTTCTAATAAAATGTTGACCTAAAGGTTCTATTATAGAATTGTCTGGGTGTATAGAAGAATAAAACAAATTATTTCCTATTTCTTGAAAACGTAGTAGTCCTTTTAATCTGTGACATTCTCCAAATGCTCTTTTTTTCATATTCGTAACTTTAAAAACATATGAAAGTGTAAGCATATTATTTATTTTAGGACCTTGGTCAAAACCTGTACATATATATTTTAGTAGATTTATTTCTTTTTCTTTATCATCTCAAAGAAATGCATAATAAGTATTATATAATGCTTGTTGA
>CARBKU010000019.1:0-4285 GCA_948946035.1 uncultured Clostridia bacterium | reverse complement strand
ACAAATACTTTTTTCTATTCCATTAAAAATTCTTTTAGATTTTTCGTAGTCAGTTTCAATAAATATAATATTATCTAAAAAGTTTTGTTCATAACTAGATTTTTTACATATTTTTTGTGGAAAGGTTTTATTACAGTAACAGTCAAAAACTATTGTTAAAAATCCGTCAAATGTTCCATCATATAAATATGTTTTGTTTATAAGCTTCCAGTGAGACATTTTATTTTGTCCTCCTTTGTAGGTTGTAATTTGTCAAATAATGATAATTGTTGTAGTTTTGGTTGTGGTATATCAAGTCTTTCTTGATAAATTAAATTTGTTTCTATAAAGTTTTGGTTAAATTTATATATTGTATTAAAGTATTTTCCTTTACAAGTTATAAAGTATTTTGCTCTTTTTAATACAACACCTAATTTTTTTAGTGACTCAAAGTCAAGTAAAAATTCACGTCTTGCCTTTATGATTTTTTTTGCAGATATAACACCAATTCCTGGAATTCTTAATAGTGTAAAATAATCCGCTGTGTTTATTTCTATTGGAAATTTGTCGATGTTTCTTAATGCCCAATCGCATTTTGGGTCTAAGATATGGTTGAAGTTTGGATGTGTTTCATCTAATAATTCGTCTGCTTTAAATCCATAATAACGTAATAGCCAATCTGCTTGATATAATCTGTTTTCTCTAAGTAGAGGGGGAGATTCTAAAGTTGGTAAGTTTTTGTCATTATTTATACTTACATATGCAGAATAATATACTCTTTTTAAACTTAGTTTGTTGTACAGCCCTTCTGAAAGTTTTAAAATTTTTAAATCTGTTTCTGATGTAGCTCCAACAATTAGTTGTGTGGTTTGCCCAGCTGGTACAAAGTTATTTTTGTATTTGTTTGTGTCTATTTTATTTTGTTTGATGCCATTAGAAATGTAACTCATTGGTGTTAGTATTCCTGTCTTTTCCTTTTGTGGTGCTAGTAGTTTTAAACTGTCATTTGATGGTAATTCTATGTTAATACTTAGTCTATCTACTAAATTTCCTAGCTTGTCAACTAGTTCTTTGCTACATCCTGGTATTGTTTTGCAATGAATGTACCCATTAAAGTTGTATTCGTTTCTTAAAATAGATACACTTTGTATTAGCATTTCCATAGTGTAGTCTGGTGATTTTATTACTGCTGAACTTAAAAATAGCCCTTCTATATAATTTCTTTTGTAGAAGTTTATTGTTAAGTCTGCTATTTCTCTTGGAGTGAATGTAGCTCTTTTTACAGAGTTGGTACATCTATTTATACAGTATTTACAGTCATATATGCAACTATTGGTTAGTAAAATTTTTAGTAAAGATATACATCTTCCGGTCAGCACCCCAACTATGACAAATTCCAGATACATCTCCATTTCCAATTCCATTTTTGCTATTTTTTCTTCTGCTTCCACTAGAACTACATGATGCATCATATTTTGCAGAATCTGAAAGAATTTTTAATTTATCTAAAATATCCATTTTTCCCACCTATATACAAACATTTGTACCATTATAACATTTTTAAATTTAAATGTCAAATATTTGTTTGTTTTAAGTTTCGACTTTTTACAAGAGCAGGTTATAATATATGATTTTTTTACACTTTGTGTGTCGCAACCTACAAAATTAAATTTTATATGTAGGTTGCTCCAATCGCACTCGCATAGCTCGTTTGGTCGCTTACGCAGTGTTTCAAAAATCATATATTATAACCTGCTCTTGTAAAAAGTCGAAACTTAAATTTGTTTGTAAATTAAGGCGAAATAATAAAAGTATTGTTACTACTAGAACCATAATAGTAACAAAGTAGTATTATTGGGAAAATGTGTGGTTGCACATTTTATATTTCCACCAATATTTTTTCTTAATAAATTTAGAAAAATCAGAAGAGGTACCTTTAGTAAATCCAGTTTTTGATATTAAATAAGAATGTGTTTTATCAATATAAAAGTAAAAAAAGTTATTTGTTTCAAAAATACGATATAAGCTAGAATAGCTTACAATTTCATAATTTACTTGATTACGTATTTTAAAAGAGTTATCTGAAAATGAAAAAGTAAATTCTTTTTGTTTTTGTATTTTGTCACTATGATAATCTTTAGAAACTTCCTTAATAGGATGTAAAAATCTCCATAAGAAAAAAGCACTTAAAACAAAACATAAAAAAATAGCAAGTGCAAGTTTGTTGTATATTACTTGAATTGATATACAATAAAATAACGCAATTGATATAATTGCAGTATAAAATGTATATTGAAGACTAAATTTTTCTTTATGGAATTTTAAAAATTCTTTATATATTTCTTCATTATATTTAGTTGTGTTTTTAAATAAAATTTTCAAAATTATCACCAAAGAAAGTATGTCATAATTGATTTAAAAAATAAATAAATTTTTTATTATATAAGTCACTTACTTGTCACTTTAAATATTTATAATAAAAAAGAAAAAAATTGAAAGGAGAAAAAACATATGGAAATATTAAGAGTTGAAAACTTATGTAAGCAATATGGAAAAGGAGAAAACAAAGTAACAGCATTAGACAATGTTTCATTTAAAGTAAACAAAGGGGAATTTGTTGCAATAGTAGGTGCATCAGGAAGTGGAAAATCAACACTATTACACTTAATAGGAGGAGTAGACAGACCAACAAGTGGAAAAGTATTTATAGATGGAAAAGACATATACAAATTTAACGATGAAGAACTTGCAATATTTAGAAGAAGACAAGTAGGACTAATATATCAATTCTACAATTTAATTCCCATATTAAATGTAGAAGAAAACATAACTTTACCATTAAATTTAGACAACAGAAAAGTAGATGAAAAAAGACTTAAAGAATTAATTAAAATTTTAGGATTAGAAACAAGAAGAACACATTTACCAAACGAATTATCTGGAGGGCAACAACAAAGAACATCAATTGGAAGAGCAATGATAACAAACCCAGCAATAATATTAGCAGATGAGCCAACAGGAAACTTAGATTCAAAATCAAGTGAGGAAATAGTTGCACTACTAAAAAAATCTAACAAAGATTATAAACAAACAATAATAATGATTACACATAACCTAGAAATTGCAAAAGTAGCAGATAGAATTATAAAAATTGAAGATGGACAATTAAATAGTTACTAAAAAATTTATAAAGGAGGATACAAGATGAATATTCTTAAAATTTTATCTATTAGAAATTTAAAATTAAACAAAAAAAGAACAATAAGCACAATTATAGGTATAGTACTTTCAGTAGCATTAATATGTGCAGTAGCAAGTATGGGAATAAGTTTTCAGGCCACATTAATAGAAAATGCAGTAAATGAATCAGGATACTATCATATAGAATTAATAAATGTAAAAGAAAATGAAATAAAAGACATACAAAATAACCGTGATGTAAAAGATATATATAAAGTAAATAGATGTGGTTATGCAAAGTTAGATGGGCTAAAAAGTGAAGATAAACCATATGTAAGGTTAAGTTCTATGACTAATGATACCTTCATGAATTTAAAATTTAATTTAATAGAAGGGAATTTTCCACAAAATAGTAATGAAGTAATAATAAGTCAAACTATAAACAATTATGGAAAATTAAACTATAAAATAGGAGATACAATTGATGTTAATGTAGGGCAAAGAAAAACAATAGATGATTATGAATTAAATGAATATAATTCATATCTTTCAGATGGAGAACAGTTAGTAGATACAATAAAATATTCCTTTAAAATAGTTGGAATTATAGAAAGACCAAGTTTCAATTTTGAAAATTATGGAGATGCTGGATTTACACTTATTAGTACAGGGATAAATCAGGGACAAACTAATTTATTTGTTAGTTTAAAATCTCCAAAAGACTATAAAACATCTTTAGCAGAAATGTTAGATGTTGAAAACTATACTAAAGTAGAAGAACATGATACAAGCATTACTAAATATGATTATAATATAAATAGAGAATTATTAAGATGGGAAGCCTTTGCATTTTCAGATTCTACAGTAAATATGCTATTTTGTGTTATAGGAGTTGTAATATTTGTTATTATATTTACAAGTGTGTTTTGTATAAGAAATTCATTTGCTATAGCAACAACAGAAAAGATAAAAATGTATTCAATGCTTGCAAGTGTTGGAACAACAAAAAAGCAAATAAGAAAAAATGTAATTACAGAAGGATTAATTTTAGGACTTATTGGAATACCTTTAGGAATAATATCAGGAATATTTGCTGTATTTGTATTAATTAAAATAGTAAATATGT
>CARBKU010000018.1 GCA_948946035.1 uncultured Clostridia bacterium | reverse complement strand
TAGAAGAACTTATGGAACTTTTTCCAAAATTATATACTGAACATAAAGAATTAGCCAAAAAGATATTTATAGAAAGAGAATTAGAAATAAATGATGTAGTTAATACTTTCATAGAAAAACAAAAAAATGAAACAAAGCTTGAAAGTGATGAAATATTAATTTAAATGAGGTAGAATATGGAATATTTATATTTAAAATGGGTTAACTATCAAACAAATAAAAAGTATATAATAGGTGTGATAATTAGAGATAAAGAAAAGAAAAAATATTATTTTAAATTAAGTAAAAAACACATAGAAAAAGCCATAAATGAAAAAGCTATAGCCAAATCAATTTTGCCATTTCCTGATTATAATAAAATATATGAAAGTAATCAAATTTTTGCAATTTTTAAAATTAGATTACCAAAAATAGAAAATTACACAAAAGAAGAACTTAGTGATTTATTAGAAGAATTAGATATGAAGGAATATGATGAATTTGAATATTTAAGGAAAACAAAAGGAATATTAATGACAGATAAATTTATTATAGAAGAGGAGAAATAAAAATGTTTAGTTTTAGAAATATTGATAATTTTGTGCCATCGAAATTTGAAAGAATGGGAATGTTAAAAGGAAAAAGATGGTACAGAGATAGTAAAAATAACGTTCTTTTTAAACCAAAAAGAGAAGAATTTGGAGATAAAAAAGTTTTTTGTGCAAATCATTATGGAGAGTTTATGGGATACATATTAGCTGTATTATCAGAAACTCCAGCATGTAAAGTTGAACTTGCACACTTATCCAAATATTATTCAAATATTCATAAAGAAAGAAATGGAGGAACTCCTATAGAAAAGGATGGTTGTATTACATACAGTATTTTAGGAGATGATGACGAATTAGAACATGGAAATAATATTGTAGAATTTTATAATAATAATTCTTCTAAAGAGTTAGCAAACAATTATAAAAGTGAGTCAAATTCAAGTGATAATTTAGAAATTGTCTTATCTTCTATAGAAAATAAGACAAGAGATTTTTACAAATCTAAAGAAGGATGTTTTCAAGAATACATAGAATTAAAAGTAAAAAATAATAGAAGTAGAGCTATTAAAATGATGGTTTATGATTGCTTATATGGAAATAATGATAGGCATGATGAAAATTGGGCAATGAAAAGGAATAGCAGAGATATTGAAATGTATCCTTTATATGATAATGAAAGAGTATTAGGACTTTATGAAAATCAAAACTTTATTGAAGATGCTCTAAAAAAAGGAATGGTTGAAGAAATATCTGAAGGGCATTTATTTTCTAGAATGTATGTTCCAGAAGAAAAAAAGGGGCAGTCAAATTATAAAGATGTGTTAGAATATTTATTAAATAATTATACAGATGAAACTACAACTGCTTTAAAAGTATTACTAAATAATAGTACATGTGATATAGTAAATGGATATTTAAAATCTTGTGAAGGTTTGCCACAATGTTATATTGAGTTTGGAACAAAAATGTATAAGTCAAGATATGATTTTGCCAAAAATATGTATAGGCAATATGAAGAAAAAGAAAACAAAAAAAGTAGTGAAAACTATAGGTAATAGTTAAAAATAAGGTCGAGATAAGGAATAACTAGAGCTAAGTAACAATATACAAGATTAAACTGGAACCAAAATATTAAAAAATATTTGACATTTTTTTAAAATAACAGTATAATTAAAATGTATTGATTAATTGGAGGAGATAAAAATGCTTGCTAAATATTGGAAAAGAATAGGAATGATAATTTTAATAGTTGCTTGCGTTTTTAATGTAATGGGAAAATTAGTAAGCAAAGTATCATTAAATAAAGAAATGTTATATTCAGCACAGTATATGCAAGAAAAACAAAAAGACGAAAAATAGAAAATTACACTTGAAATAATATATAAAATGTGTTATCATAAAAAATAGTCATGTTATTTATAACTAAGAAAGAGGTGAACTTTAAATGAAAAAGAATTTACATCCAGAATATAACCAAACAACTATAACATGTGCATGCGGTAATGTTTTAGAAGTTGGTTCAACAAAAAAAGATTTAAAAGTAGACGTTTGTTCTAAATGCCATCCATATTGGACAGGAAATTTAAGACAAGAAACAGTTGGTGGTAGAGCAGATAAATTCAAGAAAAAATATGGTCTTGCTTAAAATTAAAAAAATAAATAAGAAACTAGAATGGAATTCTGATATAAGCAGGATTCTTTTTATTTTTTGCTAGTAAAGACGAAGAATTAAAAAAATTTATATAACAAGCATTTGAGCCATATAACATATAGATGAGCTGTGAATTGTAACAATAATTCATAAAAAAATTTAAAAGTTATTATATAGATCTTGCCAAAAATGACAAAATATAATAAAATAATGAGAAAATGGAGGAACAAACTTGGAGTTATCAAAAGAAATAAAAGAACAAAATCGATATATGGAAAAAGTAAAAGAATTAAATCAAAATAAAACAAAGCATTATTACATACTAACAATGGGGTGTCAACAAAACGAAAATGACTCAGAAAAATTATGTGGAATGATAGAGCAAATGGGATACACAAAAACCGAAGACCAAAAACAAGCAGAAATAGTAATATTTAACACATGTTGTGTAAGAGAAAATGCAGAAGAACGACTATTTGGAAAACTAGGAGAATTAAAAAAAATAAAAGAAGAAAAAGAAATAATAATAGCAATAGGTGGATGTATGATGCAAGAAAAGCACATAACAGACAAAATAAAAGCAAGTTATTCATTTGTAGACATTTTATTTGGAACACATACACTACATAAATTTCCAGAAAACTTATACAAATTATTAGAGAAAAAAACAAAGCAAGAAGACATAATAGATATAGAAGGAAAAATATATGAAGGATTACCAATAAAAAGAGAAAGTAAATACCAAGCATCAGTAACAATAATGAATGGATGTAATAATTTTTGTAGTTACTGTATAGTTCCATATGTAAGAGGAAGAGAAAGAAGCAGAAAACCAAAAGATATAATAGAAGAAGTAAAAGACTTAGCACAAAATGGGTATAAAGAAATAATATTATTAGGACAAAATGTAAACTCTTATTTGAGAGTAGAAAAAGAAAAGAATATTCAATTTGAAGAATATGAAGGCATAAACTCATTTGCAACCCTATTAAAAGCAATAAACAAAATAGAAGGAATAGAAAGAATTAGATTTATATCGCCACACCCAAAAGACTTTACAGACGATGTAATAGAGGCAATTGCATCATGTAAAAAAGTATGTAAACTAGTACATTTACCATTACAAGCTGGGAATTCAAAAGTACTAAAAGAAATGAATAGAAAATACACAAAAGAGCAATATTTAAAATTAGTTGAAAAAATGAAAAAATCAATACAAAATCTTACACTATCAACAGACATAATAGTAGGATTTCCAGGAGAAACAGAAGAAGAATTTAAAGACACCTTAGATGTTGTAAATAAAGTAAAGTTTGAACAAGTATATATGTTCATATATTCAAGAAGAGTAGGAACACCAGGAGACAGAATGAAAAATCAAATACCAGAAAAAGAAAAACATGAAAGATTTAATAAATTAAAAAATTTAGTAGAAAATCAAATTGCAGAAAATAATAAAAAATACATCAACACAATTCAAAAAGTATTAGTCGAAGGAACAAGTAAAAACAACGACAAAATGCTTACTGGAAGAACAGATAGTAATAAAGTAGTTGTTTTTGAAGGAAATAAAAAGCTAATTGGAACAATGCAAAATATCGAAATTATTTCAGAACATATGTGGTTCTTAAGGGGACAGGTTAAAAATGTACCACAAAAAATGTAGAAAAATGTCGTTTAAACAAAAACGACAAGTGTGACAAAAAATATAATAAAAATGAGACAATTTAGGACCGTCCCTATTGTTTCAAAAGGATATAAGTATGAGAAAAATTAAAAAGAAAATTAATATTGGAGAGAATGAACAATATGACAAAGGAATAGAAGCTTTATCAAAAAGTTATTTTTCTAATTTTGCTAAAAAATTAGGGGAAGTATTTCAAAATAAAAATTTAGATTCTATGAATGTAGATACTTTTATAGAAAGTGTAACACAAGTAGTAACATTCTGTAAAAAGAGAAATGCAGGATTATTAAGAAAAGATGAAGCTTACATTTCTGATAATAATATAATAGATTTAATAAATAGATATCCAAGATTATTGTTACAAAATCCATTACAATTATTAGAAGAGAAAGTGGAAATTATTGATGACCTTAATTTAATGGATAATAAAGAATTAAATATATTAATTAAATCAAGTAAAGGATATTTATATAGTGTAGGAAGTGAAAAGTTAAATAGAACATTAGCTTTTTTAAATGAAATAAAAGTACTATTACCAAAAGAACTTAAGCCAAAAAATGCTGCAAAATATCTATTACAAGATTTAGGAGAAAGCAACTTACAAGTTAGCACAGAAAAGATTTTTCAAAGAGTATTACATATTGTAACAGTTGCAAATACAAATATTATTCCAAAAAAAGATTTTGATTTTTGTTTTAAAAGAAACGATAAAGAATATCAAGATAGATATGGAAAAAGTAAAGAGCAATTAAGTGAAACATATATATTGCCAATGACAAAAGATAGACAAGAATATTCTAACAAAGTAAAATATATTGTAGAAAGACAAGCGAGGGACGGGTTAAAATTGTCTCACTAAAGATGTAGAAAAATGTCGTTTAAATAAAAACAACAAAATGTGACAAAAAATATAATAAAAATGAGACATATAAGGACTGTCCCCATTGTCTCAGAAAGGAGTAGCAAATATGGCAGAGTATTCACCTATGATGCAAAAGTATCTTGAAACAAAAGAACAATATAAGGATTGCATTTTATTTTATCGTTTAGGCGACTTTTATGAGATGTTTTTTGATGATGCAGTTATTGTTTCAAGAGAGTTGGAATTAACATTAACAGGAAAAGATTGTGGACAAGAGGAAAGAGCACCAATGTGTGGAGTTCCACATCATGCAGCAGATACGTATGTTGCAAGGTTAATTGCAAAAGGGCATAAAGTTGCTATTTGTGAACAATTAGAAAATCCAAAGGAGACTAAAGGCATTGTCAAAAGAGGTGTAATTAGAGTGGTTACGCCAGGGACTTTAGTTGATAGTAATATGCTAGAAGAAAGAAAAAATAATTATATTATGTCTGTTTTTAAGTCAGGAATTTATTTTGGAATTAGTATTTGTGATGTTTCAACTGGAGAGTTTTACTCAGCTGAAATAAAAGATAATAATAATTTTCAAATGTTATTAGATGAAATAGCAAGATATACACCATCAGAATTAGTTGTAAATTCTATGATGTCAGATTGCGAAGATGAGATGTCAAAAATAAAAGAAAGATTTGAAAATATTTATATAACTAAATTTAATGATAAGTTTTTTACAAATGAATTGAATAATATAAATTTAAGATTTAATATAGCAGATAATAATGGTAGAGTAATTGAGGATATACAAGAAAAAAATTTAGTTGTGAGTTCTATAAATGCATTAATAGAATATATTGAGGAAACTCAAAAGACAAGTCTCGACCATATAAATAAAATTACAATTTATCAGCTTTCAAGATATATGTCATTGGATATAAATGCAAGAAGAAATTTAGAAATAACAGAAAAGATGAGAGACAAGTCCAAAAAAGGAACATTGCTTTGGGTATTAG
This sequence comes from uncultured Clostridia bacterium, assembly GCA_948946035.1. GTDB lineage: Bacteria > Bacillota > Clostridia > TANB77 > CAG-508 > CAG-269. The sequence continues at coordinate 8,184 of CARBKU010000018.1, read as the reverse complement.
ATAAAACTTCTACTTCTATGGGAGGAAGACTTTTAAGAAGATGGCTAAATGATCCATTAGTAGATGTAAAAGAGATAAATAGAAGGTTAGATGCAGTAAAAGAATTAAAAGATAGTGTAATGTTAAGAGGAGAGATTATAGAAAATTTAAAAAAAGTATATGATATTGAACGCTTATCTGGAAAAATGGCTTATGGAAATGCTAATGCTAGAGATATGATTACATTAAAAAACTCGTTGTGCAAATTGCCAGATGTAAAAAGATGCTTACTAGAGTGTAAATCAGATTTGTTAAAAGAACTATATGAAAATTTAGATGAGTTACAAGATATTTATGAATTAATAGATACTTCAATTGTTGATGATCCACCAATGACAGTAAAAGAAGGTGGAATAATCAAATTAGGATATGATGAAGAAATAGATAAATTAAAAACAGCACAAACAGAAGGAAAGAATTGGCTAATTGAATTAGAAGCGGAAGAAAAAGAAAAAACAGGTATTAAAAATTTGAAAATAGGATTTAATAAAGTATTTGGATACTTCTTAGAAGTAACGAAATCGAATTTAAATCAAGTACCTGATAGATATATTAGAAAGCAGACATTAACAAATGCAGAAAGATATATAACAGAAGAATTAAAAAATCTTGAAAATCAAATACTAGGTGCAGAAGAAAAAGTAATTGTTTTGGAATATAATGCTTTTACAGAAATAAGAGAAAAAATTTCTAAAAATATAGTTAGACTTCAAAAAACAAGTGAAATAGTATCTACATTAGATGTATTAACATCATTTGCAACAGTTGCAGAAGATATGAATTATTGTATGCCAGAAGTAAATACAGTAGGAACAATAGATATAAAAAATGGTAGACATCCTGTAATAGAAAAAATATTAGGTCCAGGAGTATTTGTTGAAAATGATACATATTTAGATAAAGAAGAAAATAGACTATCAATAATTACTGGTCCAAATATGGCAGGTAAATCTACATATATGAGACAAGTTGCATTAATTACATTAATGGCACAAGTTGGAAGTTTTGTTCCAGCAGAATCGGCAATAATAGGAATAGTTGATAAAATTTTTACAAGAGTAGGAGCATCAGATGACTTAAGCATGGGTCAAAGTACATTTATGGTGGAAATGATGGAAGTTGCAACAATTTTGAAAGAAGCAACAAAAAATAGTTTAGTTATTTTGGACGAAATTGGTAGAGGAACTTCAACATATGATGGCTTATCAATTGCTTGGGCAGTAGCAGAATATATAGCAGATAAAGAAAAATGTGGAGCAAAGACTCTATTTGCAACGCATTATCATGAATTAACAGAGTTAGAAGAAAAATTAGATGGAATTAAAAACTATTCTATTGCAGTTAAAGAAAAGGGAGAAGACATTGTATTTCTTAGAAAAATAGTAAGAGGCGGAACAGATGAAAGTTATGGTATTCATGTTGCAAAACTTGCAGGAGTACCAAAAGCTGTAACTCGGTAAAGCAAATGAAATATTAATTTCTTTAGAAAGAAAAAATATTATAAATAGTAAGTCACAAAAAAAACAAGAGAAAAGAAAGGAGGTGGAAGGCCAATGTGATATGTATAATTATAAATTAGCAGAAATTGCACATGAGGTTGATAAAATTAATTTAAATGAATTGACACCAATTGATGCTTTAAATACTTTAGTAAGAATAAAAGAAAAAATTAAATAATATATTTTTAAGGAGGATATAAAATATGGGAAATATAAGAAAAAATAAAGAAAATGGTGGAGTTGTATTAAGTCCAGAAGAACAAGCTAGACTAGACGAAATATCTAAGCAATACACACAAAACCAAGCTGATGCAATGTTTGAGAGTGCTAAACAAGGAAAAAGTTCGAAAGGACAAAATGAAGAACAAAATGATGAATTAATGCAATTAGTAAACAATGGAAAAAGTCTTGAAAAACAAAAAGAAGAACTATTAGCAATAGTAAAAGAAAAAGGAAAAAGTATTGGAGAACAAGAAAGAGCACTATTAGAAGTAGCAATAAGAGAAGCAAGGGAAGAAGCAATTAAATATTATGAAAGTAAGAACTTTTCAGTAGAAGAAATAAAACAGATGAGTACTGATTATGAAACAGATGACCAAGAAATATTAACGAAAAGACAAGAATTTGAAGAATTAGAGAAAAAATTACAGGTGCTAATTCTAAGGAAAAAACAACAAATATTCCAAAGAGCAATAGAAGAATCAACATTAGGTAAATGTTATCGATTGATAAATAACCTTTTGTGGGCGAAAGGAATGGTTCATGTAAAACCATTGAACACTACCGCAAATCAACAAAAAGAAGTTGACAAAATGCTAGAAGAGTATGAAAAAAAGAATGCCCAAAAGGAAAATGGAGAAGTAAGATAAACATATTTTGTAGGTGAATAATATAGGATAAATATGTATGCACTACAAATATTAGGCTTAGACAAAGGTAATGAAAGAGATAAACAAAAAAGAGCATAATAGAAAAGATTTCTATTATGCTCTTTTTTGTAGTATATAAAATTTAAAGAAAAAATTGTAAAAAATAGTTTTACATAATTGAAAAAAAATTTAACATAATAAAAAATATAAAACAAAAAAGGAGGAATTTTAAAATGAAAAAAATAATTAGTATTTTTACTATAATGGCAATAGTATCTTTACTTATTTTTACGGGAAACAGTTATGCAGCTACATTAGATGCAATAGATATACAATTAGACAAAACAACTGTAAGACCAGAAGAAGAGGTAAAAGTAAATATTGAATTTGGGCAATCTTTAGGAGCATATACATTTGATGTTTCATATGACAAAAATATCTTTGAATATGTATCAGCAGAAGGTGGAACAGCTAATGATACAACAGATAAAGTAAAAGTAGTATATCATGATGCTACAGGGGGAACAAATCCAAGAACTAATATGAGTGTAACTTTTAAGGCAAAAGCAGATATTACAACATCTAATCCAACTGAATTTACAATAACTGCTGAAGGATTAGCAAATGCAGATGCATCTGTAACATATGATGACATCACTACACCAATAGTGAAAAATGTGACAGTAGAACCTGAATATGAAAATTATACTTTAAAATTAGAATACACAGGTGATGTTATAAAAGGAGAAGAAAAAGCAATGACTCTTTCTTATTCTTCACCCATGGGACATTATTATGAACATGCAAGATTAATTGCAGAAGCAACAACACCTACTACAGAAGATACAGTTAAATTAATTGCAACTGATGATGCAGGATTAGAACACGATATTATACAAAGTGGTTGGGGAGACGCACAAGGATATAAAATTGGTGGAAAAGATGTTTCACAAGTTTTACAAACAAAAGCAACTTTTAGTGCTGTAGGAGATTATAATATAACTCTAAAATTAATAGATAGAGATAATTCAGATACAGTAATAGCTGAAAATACAATAAAAGTTTCTGTAGCAGAAAAAGCTACAACTCCAGAGCCACCTGCAACAACAACTCCAGAGACTCCAGAAACAACTGAGCCAGGTGGAACAACAGAAGAACCAGTAACTCCAAGTGAGGAAGAGGTTATAACTGAAGAAACTCCAAAGGTATTGCCAAAAACAGGTAGCAATGCATATGTTGCTACAATAATAATAGTTTTAATTGCTTTAATTAGTAGCTACATTTATTACAATAGAAAAAAATAAAACAATTATAAGAATAAAATTACTTTGAAAATTTTTTGTTAATATTTATTTTAAACATTTACTAGTTTAATTGCAAATATGCCCAAGGCAAAGTAGTAACACAAAAATTTAGATTGAGTAAATTTAAAAAAGTAAATATTGACAAACAATTTTCAAAAAATTTTATTACATAAAGAGGAGAAACTAATGAAAGATAGAAAAAAAACAAAGTACATCAATTTTATAATAATAAGTATAACTATATTAATTGTAGTGGGGTTAGGAATAGAAGAATATAAAGAAAAAAATATGGAAAAAAAGCAAGCTAAATATCAAACTAACAATATAAGTATGATGTATAGAGAAAATAAAAAAGACGAAGAGAAAGAAAAAGAAACAAATGAAAGTCTAATAAAAGAAGAAATAAAAGAAGCAGAAAGATATTCAAAAGAAGAAATTATAAAAGAATACAGAGGATACGATGTACTTGCAAAATTAGAAATTCCAGCAATCGAGTTAGAAACATATATTTTAAAAAACTATTCTACACAAGCATTAAATATATCTGTAACAAAATTTTGGGGAGCAAATCCAAATGAAATAGGCAATTTTTGTGTAGCAGGTCATAACTTTAAAAATAACAATATGTTTAGAAATTTAAAAAAGTTACAAATAGGAAACAGATTTACTATTTCTGATAATAATATAGGAAAAGTTGAATATGAAATTTATGACATATATACAGTATTGCCAGAAGATGTAAAATGTTTATCCCAAAAAACAAATGGAAAAAGAGAAGTAACACTTATTACTTGTACAAGTGATTCTAAAATGAGAATTATTGTAAAAGCAAGAGAATGGAAAGAATGAAAGGAAAATAAAAATGAAAAAATCAAGAAAATATATTTTTATAGGAATTTTATTTATACTAATTTCTATTAGTTTATTTTTATATTTTCAAGTTTCAGCATCTGAAAAAAAAGATGGCATAGAAAATTTTCCTAGTAATTACCAACCATATCTAAAAGAATTAGCTAAAAAACATCCAAATTGGAAATTTAGAGCATTATATACGAATTTAGATTGGAATTATGTTATAAACCAAGAAAATATATATGGTAAAAATTTAGTTCCAAAAAATTATCAGGACAGTTGGAAAAATACTACACCAGGACAATATAATGTAGAAATAGACAGTGGATGGGTAGATAGTTCTAGGCAAGCTGTAGAGTTTTGTATGGATCCAAGAAATTTCTTAAATGAGGGCCGTCTTTTTCAATTTGAGGCATTATCTTATGAATCACATACAAATAACTTAAATGGTATTGAAAAAATATTATATGGAACAGAATTTTATAATACAAAAGTATCTTATTTTAATGCTAATGGTAACACGATAAATATGAACGAAAAATACTCAGATTTAATATTAAGAGGTGGACAAACTTCAAAAGTAAGTCCTTATCATTTAGCATCTCGTATAAAACAAGAAGTAGGACCATTTTTATCACATAGTTCTATTAGTGGAAAAGTAGCAGGATATGAAGGATATTATAACTTTTATAACATTGGTGCAACTAGTTCAGCAGAGCCAATGGGAGCAATAAAAAAAGGACTTCAGTATGCAAAAGACGGAAAAGGTGCAAGTCAGGCTACTAAAGATAAATATTTGATTCCATGGAACACTAAAGAAAAAGCAATTACTGGAGGAGCTATATTTATTGGTTCAAGTTATATAAATGTAGGTCAAAATACAATTTACTTGCAAAAGTTTGATGTAAATGATGATAGAAAAGGAACACTATTTACGCATCAATATATGACAAATGTTCTTGCACCATATAGTGAAGCAAAGTCAATATATAATGGTTATCAAAAAAGTGGTTTATTAGATACAGCAATGACTTTTGTAATTCCAGTTTATAATAATATGCCAACAATTCCAACACAAAATCCAAATATAAATTCAAATGACTTTAAACAAGAAAATACAAAAGCTTATTGCAGTGGAAATAATGTAAATGTGCGTACAGGTCCATCTACATCTTATGAAATAATTACTACTATAAGTAACCAAACTAAAATGACAATAATAGCAAAAGGTAAACAATCAGGAGAAAGATGGGACCAAGTAATATTAGAGAATGGAATAATTGGTTATATTTATCAAATATATGTAGCAGAATTACCATCTGTACAAATTGAAAAAATTGATATTAGCTTAGATAATACTACTTTAAAAAAAGGAGATAAAAAACAATTACAAATAACAATATCTCCACAAGAAGCAACTAGTCACAAAATTATATATACTTCAAGAAACACAAGAGTTGCAACAGTTGATGATAAAGGAAATATACAGGCAATTAGTTCTGGAAAAACAACTATTACAGTAAAAGCAGAAGAAAACAATGTTAAAAACGACATAGAAATTACAGTATATAGTCCAGTAACAAGAATAAAATTAGATCAAAGCGAAATTTTTATGCAGGTAGGAGATACATTCCAGATTAATGGAATTATAGAACCTGACGATGCAGATGAAAAAACAATTTTATATAGTAGCACAAATACAGAAGTAGCAACAATTCAAGAAAATGGAATTATAAATGCATATAAAGAAGGAAGTACAAATTTAATAGCAAGTTCAAAAGAAAATCCTAATATAAAAGCTGAATGTATATTATATGTAGTAAGACCAATGGATGATTCTGAAATTCATTTTGATAGTTCTTTAACTGTTAATAGTTTAGAAGTTAGTGGAATAGACTATAACAATAATACAGTAGCAGATATTAAAGGAAAAATCACAACAGACTTGGAAATAGAAATTGTTAATAATAGGAATGAAGTTTTAAAAGAAACAGATATTATAGGAACAGGAAGCAAGATTAGAGTTAAAGAAAATGGACAATTAATAAGACAATATAAAATAATTATTTATGGTGACAGTAATGGTGATGGATTAATAAATAGTGTAGATTTACTGGTTTTACAACGTCATATTTTAGAAATAGAACCATTAGAAGAAATTTATAGAAAAGCATGTAATATAAATAAAAATGGTAAAAAGCCAACTTCTTTAGATTTATTATTAATACAAAGACACATTTTAGGATTACAAATTATAGAGCAATGATTCATATAAACAATTGCCATTGGTCACAGAGAATTTTGGCAATAATTCATATCAACTACTCGCTCCCAAAGGTTTATAATTATATTTTTTTGTCATTGCCCCATTCTAAAAATTCTAAAGAAAAGTTTTTAAAACTTTTCTAAGAATTTTTGAACGGTTACCCTGGAGTCATTCCTAAAAAATAGAATTATAAACCTTCTCGCACTATTTAAAACATATTAAAATTGAAAAATTCTCTGTCACTAATGGCAATTGTTGAAATAAATATAAGGAGGAAAATTAATTTGAAAAACAAGATTATTATAGTATTTATTATAATATTAATGGTATATTTTTGTTTTAATTTAAGTTATGCAACAAAAACAGGCACAGTGTATTTAGAAAGCACTAGAGATACAGTAGAAAAGGGAGAAGAAATTGAAATAACAGTTAATTTAAAAGATGCTAAAACAGCTGCGTTTAATTTTTCTTTATATTTTGATAATTCAAAGTTCGAAGTTATATCTAAGCTAGATAATATGAATTTAATAGATAATCGTATAATTTTTGTTTGGTATGATACAACTGGTGGAAGCGGAGAAAAAGATAGAGAACTTGCAAAGTTTAAATTTAAGGCAAAAGAAGATGGTATAGCTACTTTTACTGTGCAAGGAGAATTTTATAGTCAAATTGGCCAATTAATACAAACTAATTTTGAAGAAAAACAAGTTCAAATAGGAAAAGAAGAAAGTATTTTAGAACAAAAATCAGATGAACAAGGAACAGATTCTAATAGTAGTAATGCTAATTTACAAGCATTTAGATTAAATTATGAGGGATTAACTCCTCAATTTGATAAAGATATTTATGAATATTATTTAACAATTCCTAATACTATTAATGATTTAGAGGTATTAACTGTTACTGAAAATCCTGATGCAACTGTAGAAATAACAGGAAATACAGCTCTAAAAGAAGGTTCAAATACTATAAATGTTCAAGTAATAGCTAAAGATAACACACAAAAAAAATTATATTCTATTCAAGTTACAAAAACAGCAAATTTAGAATTGGCAAATACAAATTTAGAAATATTAGCTATCGAAAATGTTTTACTAAATCCTCCTTTTGATATTAACGAAATAAATTATAAGGCAGAAGTTTCTAATAGTTTAACGAGCATAAATATACTTGCTGTACCTCAAAATGAACAAGCAATTGTAGAGATTTCTGGGAAAGACAATTTAAAAGAAGGAAATAATTTAGTTACTGTTTTAGTTACAGCACAAAATGGTTTTACAAAAAAGAGATATCACGTAGAAGTATATAGAAGAAATGTAGAAGAAGAGAAAAAATATCAAGAAGAAATAAATGAA
>CARBKU010000017.1 GCA_948946035.1 uncultured Clostridia bacterium | reverse complement strand
CTTTGTATTTGTATGTTCCATATTCTAGTGATGGTATTCCTACTTCTCCGTTTTCTCCTGTTGTTAGTTTTATTTGGTTTCCTTCATTGTCTAATAATTCGCTTCCATCTTCTTTATATAGTCCTATTACTGCTCCTGCTACTCCTGTTTCTGTTCCTGTTCTGTATTTTCTTAATTTTGTTGCTCCTGCTGTTGATTTTACTATTTGATTATAGATAATTCCATTTTTGCCCTTTTCGTTTTCTCCTTCTATGAAAGTTACTTTTCCTTCTTCATTTACAGTAAATTTATACATTGTACTATCTAGTATGTATCCTTCTGGTGCTTCTAACTCTTTGTATTGGTAAGTTCCTGCTTCTACATTTGTAAAGTCTATTTGTCCGTCTTCTCCTGTTGTTAGTTTCCTTTGCTCACCATCTTCTCCTATTATTGGATTTCCTTCTCCATCATATAGTCCTATTACTGCTCCTGTTACTGGTGCTTCTGTTCCTGTTTTGTGTTTTGTTATTACTACATGTTCTGCTCCTTTACTGTTGTATATGATTCCATTATTTTCTTCATTAAATGTTACACTTCCATCTTTGCTTAATGTACATGTGTACATTTTTTTGTCAGGAGTATATCCTTTAGGTGCTTCTAATTCTTGATATTTATATGTTCCTTCTTCTATATTTGTAAATATAATATTACCATTTATATCTGAAGTAGCTTTTATTTGATTTCCATTTTTATCTAATATTGGATTTTCACTTTCATCAAATAATCCTATTATTGCTCCTTCTACAGGTTCTGTTGTTCCTGTTCTGTATTTTTTTAGCATTATTTTTAATTGTTCATTCTTTATCTCTAATGCTATTTCTTCTCCTGTTTCAACATCTACTGGTTTATGTGTATTTGTAACTTTAAATGTTATTTTATCTTGTTTTAAAGCATATGTTGGTGGTGCCTCTGTCTCTTCTATTGTATATATTTTTTCTTCTGGTAATCCTTTAATATAAAATTTCCCATCTTCATCTGTTGTTCCTTGTCTTACAACTTGTCCCGCTTCATTCTTTATTTCAAAACTTGCTCCTTGTAATGGTCTTCCATTTTCATCTTTTTTATATACTGGTATAGTATAGTCATTCATTGCCACTTCTAAATTACATATATCTCCTCTATTTCCCTCATATATTCCGTAGATTATCTCCCAATGTATTCCCTATCCATGTAGTAAATCCAAAACCATCTCCTACATGTTTAGAATAATCTAAATCTATATCTATTACCTTTGGAATTATATTATCTTCTTTATCATAATAGTTCTGTGCTCCTATAACTGTTACATGAGTAGGTGAAAACTCAATATTATACGCTGTACTTCCTCTAAAGCTCATCCAAGAACCTGAGTTAGTAGCATAATCAGCTATTTTTTCAATAGAACCCTCTCCAGTATTAATATCTATATTATCTACTCTAAATATTGCTATTACATAGGTACCATTAAGATTGTTATTACTGTATAAAATATATCCTGATAATTTGTTATCCAATATTTTTGCATTAAATATAAACCCTGGCATATAACCAGCTTGATTGGCATTTGTCTGCCATTTAAATTTCTTTTCTCCTGCATAAGGATAATCTTTGAATATCCAATCATAATATCCATCGATACTTTGATAACGTGCATAAAATTTAATGCAATCATCAATTATGACATGATTTCCATGATGATAACCTTCTCTGCCTTCAATTCCATCATCTAATGTATAGGATGTATATATATCCCAATAATTATCGTCATGATAATTATTTTCACTATTATCAATTCTAATTTTTGGTGTATCAATATTTTCTTTAATTTCCCATACTCTTTCAAAATCCCAATCTTCAAATGTATTTTGTTGTTTTAATTCTTCTAAAGTTCTATAAGTTGTATCCTCTATTCCTTCTATACTAGAATAAGACTTTTTAATCCCCACTTGGGGATAAGAATTGCTCCAAACTCCATTCCAACTTGGTGTACTAAGCTTAATTTCCTTTCCTACTATTCCACCTGATATTATATTAGAAGAGTTTATATCTATACTATCTATAGAATAAGTTTCATTAGTTGCTGCTGTTTTAGCATATCCTATAATTCCTCCTACAGTAACATTATTTGCATTTAATAGTTGTGTTCCTTTACTGTAAGAATAACTAATTGTACCTATATATTTTCTCGAAGTATCTCCACTTGTAGCAGTTGAAAATGTATAGTCTGAACGTCCTGCAATTCCACCTACAAATAAATTATTAATATTATTTGTCATAATCTTTCCAGTATTATATGACAATTTAATTGCACTAGTATTATATCCAGTTATACCACCAATACATGCATCTTCAGTATTTCCTGAATTTTGTACTATTCCATTTGCATGTGTGTTACCTATTGAACCATTATTTTGTCCAGCAACTTGTCCCATATATAAATTTGTTACATTTCCAGCATTTTCTGTTGTTCCATTTATTTTGCTATCATTTATAACTGCATTATTATATCCAGCAATTTCTCCAATAAATAAATCTGTTACATTTCCTATATTTTGTGTCTTTCCATCTATTTCAATATTATATAGTTTTCCACTATTATATCCAGTTACTCCTCCTACAAATGATTTTTCACCATTATAATTAGATATAATATTTAAATTTTCTAATTTTAAATTTCCTATAGTTCCTTTTGCATTTTTCCAAAATAATCCTACATAATTATCAGATGATTCTATAGTTAAATTACTTATTGTATGATTATCACAGTCTAAATGTGAACTAAAAGGTATGTTTTCTGTTCCAATTGGAGCAAAATCCTTTATTTCTAAAAAATCAAAATCACATGCTAATTTTAAATAAATATCTCCATCATAATAATTAATAATTTTTAACTTTTCTAAACTGTCTATAATAAATGGATCTTCTTTTGTTCCTGATCCTTCACATACTGTCATAAACTTTTGATATTCAAGATTTTCTGCTAATACTTCATCTGGTCGTTCCATATCTCTAAAATATGGTAGACTTTTCCCATCTTCTTCTATTGCCCATAAAGAAGACAACTGCCAATTATTATATGCATATTCATTTAACATTTGCTCTGTAAATCTTCTTATTTCTCCATCATCATCCTCAGTAAAGCTCAATCTTTTTACATCCTCATTTATATCATAAGAATCAGATACATTTACATATGTACCTCTATCTCCAAACAATCCTACTGTAGATATACTACCATTTAATTCTATTTTACCTGTAGCATATGCTCTATTGATATTTACATAATATGCAGTATGTGAAATATATCTTCCTTCTGCTCTACCTATTAATTTTCCTACAGTTATTTCGTTTCCTTCTGTTACTTTGATTGATACTGTTGAAAATGCATTTGTTACATAGTTATTTCCTGTTACACTTCCTATTAAACCTCCTATTACTGTATTAGTACTATTAGATACAGTTATGTTGCCCATTGAATATATTGTATTACCTCCTATTGCAACTCCTATTGCTCCTCCTATAATATTGTTATCACCTGATGCTTGTATATTTATGTTTTTAGAAAATGATTTAATTGCACTTCCTTCTCCTACTATTCCTCCTATAGTGTTGTTATTACCTGATGCTTGTATATTTATATTTTTTACATATGAATCACTTACACTTCCTTTTCCTACTATTCCTCCTACAGTACAATCTTCTGTACAATTTATAGTAATTCCTTCTACCTTTATGCCACTTATTTCGTATTTTGTGTATTTACTACTATCATTTAATACTACTCCCACAGTAGCTCCAGGGGATGTTGCTGTTAAAGTAATATTACTTAATGTCATATCTTTTATTACAATATTACTCATATATTTATCACAAGAAAACATTCCAACAGATTCTGAAGAAGATTCTATACTTAAATTACTTATAGTATGAAAATTACCATCAAAAATTCCTGTAAAATTTTCAACTATATTATATTCTTTATCAGTCATATCTATATCTGCCATTACTATATAATTACCTGAAGGATTATTTGCAACATTTGCTAAATCTTCAGCAGTATATATTCCAATATATCCATCTGGTACTGCAGTCGAACTCTCTCCATCTTTTTCATATACAAGATTTTCTTCTAATATTTCACTTGGTATTTCCATTCCTTTTATATATGGTAAACTTCCTCTATTTTCTTTTATATCCCATATATTATTAAAATCCCAATTATCATAGTTTCCTTTACTTAGCATTTCATAAATTGTTCTTGCTCCTGATCCGTTGTGCATCTATTCCTACTGTTTCTGGAGCCCAATATGAACCTCCTGCATATCTTGATTTCCATCTTTGTACATCTATCTTACCTATTACATATGCATTTTTTACATAGTTAGTGTTCACTTGGGTAGCTGATACCTCAGTATACCCTAATATTCCTTGTATATAAGAATCATAATTTCCTGTACCTTCTATTTTAACATTTGTATAAACATTCTCTATACCAGTATTATTTCTCTGAGCCCATCCTATTAATCCTCCTGCATAAAATGTATTATTTCCTAGTTTTATATTCCCTATTGCATATGATTGTTCTATTTTATTATTTCCTACACTTCCTATTAACCCACCTACATTTGTATTTTTTGTGTTGCTATCATATATATTAACTCTACTATAATTTCTCTTTACTGTATTTTGTGTTGATGCTCCTATTAATCCTCCTGTAGCTATACGTCCTATTAAATTGTTTGTTATATTTATTTCGCTACTACTTTCTTCTATTGTTGAATCATTTATACTTCCTATTAGTCCACCTATATATGCTGAATTTACTGATCCTGTTGTTTCTATTTCTCCTTTTACATTACAATTTTTTACTATTCCTCCACTTTGTTGTCCTATTAATCCTCCTATATATACACCTTCTCCTGATACGTTTCCATCTATAGTAATTCCATTTATTTTTACATTTTCTATGTTTGAATTAGAAGCTTTTCCTGCTAGTCCAGCGCTATATGCATTTTTTACTGTTACATTAACATTCTCTAATGTCATATTTTTTATAGTACTATTATTAACCTCTCCAAACATACCTATATATTGTTTTGATGAGTTTATATTTAAATTACTTACCTTGTATCCATTTCCATCTAATGTTCCAGTAAATTCTCCTATTGGTAAAAAGTTTTCAACACTACTTGCATCAATATCATTCATTATTTTGTAATGATATATCCCAACCATACTTTTCTTTTTTAGATATTGTAAATCTTTTATTGTATAGATTAAAAATGGATTTTCTTCTGTTCCTTCTCCTTCATATTGTGCATATGATAAATTTTCTAGTAACATTTCATCTGGTCGTTCCATACCTTTTAGGTATGGTAAACTCTTACCTTCTGATTCTATTGTCCATATATTTGTAAAATCCCAGTTTGTATAGTTATCTTGACTTAGCATTTCTTCAATTGTTTTTGCTTCTCCTGCTACTATTGATGTCTCCTTACTTATTCCTACTGTTTCTGGTATCCAATATGAGTTTTCTACCTCTACATTATTACCTATTAGTCCTCCTAATGTACCACTTAATACATCTATATCTCCTATTGCATATGTATTTCTTATTAAATTAGTTTTAGAATTTCCTATCAATCCTCCTACCTGTGATAAAGTGTTATTTGTTCCTTTTATTTCTACATTTGAATAAGAATTTCCTATGCTTGTAGTATCATCGTTAACAACTCCTATTAAACCTCCTACAGTTGTTTTAATTGTTCCTAGCTCTATATTTCCTATTGCATATGATTTTTCTATTGCATTATTACTTACAATTCCTACTAGTCCACCTATAAAGTGATTTCCCGCATTTGTTGCTTTTGTTACTATATTTTCTTTTGCGTAACAATTAGTTATTGTTCCTCCATTTTGTAGTCCTATTAATCCTCCCATATATATAGAACTTCTTGTACTTCCATTTTCTGTTATAGTAATTCTATTTATTTTTACACTTTCAATTGTCGAATTATTAACTGTACCTGCTAATCCTCCTACAAACGAATTACCTGAATTTACTGTTCCTACTATATTAATATTATCTAATACAATATTTTTTATTGTAGTATTATTAACCTCTCCAAATAAACCTATGCTTTCATTTGATGATTCTATTTTTACATTACTTATTTTATATCCATTTCCATCTAATACTTTATCAAATGGCATTTCTTTTGTTCCTATTGGAGTATAGTTTTCTACTTCTGAAAAATCCAAATCCGCTCCTAATACAAAATTAGTATTACTTGAAAAGCGATTTATATTTTCGAACTTTTTAATAGTATCTATAACATAAGGTTGTTCTTCTGTTCCTTCCCCTTCATATCTTTCATATGAAAGATTTTCTTCTAATATTTCATTTGGTCTTTCTATATTTTTTAAATATGGTAAACTTCCTCTATTTGGTTCTATTTTCCATACATTAGTAAAGTCCCAATCTTTATAATTACTTTCAACTAACATTACTTTAATTGCTCTTATTATTCCTGATGTTTTTGAAATCTTTTCGCTTATTCCTACTGTTTCTGGTGCCCAATATGAGTTTACTGCATTTAAATTTGTGTTTCCTATTAAACCTCCTATACTTTGATAATTATCTACATCTATCTTACCTATTGCATATGTATTTTCTACATGTGTATTATCACGCAATACGTATCCTACTAATCCTCCTACTGTTGAAGAAATATTATTTCCTGTACCAGTTATTTCTACATTTGAATATGCATTATCAATAGTAGTAGCATTAGTATAAATATACCCTACTAATCCTCCTATATTTGATGGATTAGCTCCTATTTTTATAGTTCCTATTGCATATGATTCTTCTATGGTATTTTTATTATTTGTATATCCTATTAATCCTCCTGCATATGTATATGAATATCTACCTCCTGTAGCACACTCTATATTAACTTTGCTATAATTTTTATTTATTGTTATACCTTCTGTTGCACTAGTTCCTTGTGAATGTCCTATTAATCCTCCTACATATGTAGTTCCTGTTAAATTATTTGTTATATTTATCTTGCTACTATCTTCTTCTATTAGTATTGAACCATTTGCATACCCTATTAGTCCTCCTATGTATCCCATTGCTGATTTTTCTGTTGTTACTATTTCTCCTTCTACACTAGAATTTTTTGCTACTCCTCCATCTTGGTACCCCACTAGTCCTCCTAAATACATAGTAGTATTTATAGTTCCTTTTTCTGTTAAAGTAATACCTTTTATTTCTACATTTTCTATTGTTGTATTAGCAACTGTACCTGCTAATCCTCCTAAATATGAATAAGTATTACCTGAATTTCTTGTTCCAGTTACACTAATATTCTCAATTGTTATATTTTTTACTGTTCCATTATTAATTTTTCCGAACATACCTATACAGTCACTTGCTGACTCTATATTTAAATTACTTACCTTGTATCCATTTCCATCTAATCCTCCTGTAAATGGCTCTTTAGATGTTCCTATTGTATTAAAGTTTTCAATTTCACTTGCATCTATATCATTCATTATTTTGTAATAATACGTTCCAATTATACTTTTCTTCTTTATATGTTGTAGCTGTTTTGCTGTATATATCAAAAATGGATTTTCTTCTGTTCCTTCTCCTTCATATTTTTCATATGGTAAGTTTTCTACTAACATTTCATTTGGCATTTCCATGTCTTTTAAATATGGTAAACTTCTTTTTTCTGGTTTTATTGTCCATATACTACTAAAGTCCCAATCTACATAGTTTTCTTGGGTTAGCATTTCTTCAATTTTTTTAGCTTCTCCTCCTACTGTTGAAATAGATTCACTAATTCCTACTATTTCAGGTATCCAATATGAATTTACTGCATTTATATTCTTACTTCCTATTAATCCTCCAACTGTTCCATTTGGTACATCTATTTTACCTGTTGCATATGTATTTATTATTTGAATATTACTAGAATTTACATATCCTAATAATCCACCTATTACACCATTATTATTTCCTGTACCTCCTATTTCTACATTGGTATATGAATTTTCCACAGTAGAATAACTATTAAAATATCCTACTAATCCCCCTATATTTGCATTATTAATTCCTATTTTTATATTTCCTATTACATAAGATTTTTCTATTGTATTTTTATTTGTTGTATATCCTATTAATCCTCCCGTATATGTTGTTCCTGCACTATTTCCATTTATATTAACTTTGCTGTAGTTTTTATTTATTGTTAACCCTACTGTTGTGCTAGTTCCTTGTGAATACCCTATTAGTCCTCCTACATATGTAGTATTTGTTAAATTATTTACTATATTTATTTTACTACTATTTCCCTCTATTGTTGTTAAACCTTGTACATATCCTATTAGGCCTCCAATATATCCTATTGCTGATTTTGATTTTGTTACTATTTCTCCTTCTGTATTAGAATTTTTAACTGTTCCATCTATTTGATGTCCTACTAATCCTCCTAAATATATTCTACTTGTTGTATTTCCACTTTCTTCTATATTAATTCCTGTAATCTTTATACCTTCTATGTTTGAGTTAGTAACTTTTCCTGCTAATCCTGATACATATGTATCACCTGAAACTGTTTGTCCTTTTACATTAACATTTTCTAATGTCATATTTTTTATAGTAGCATTATTAACTTGTCCAAACATTCCTATATATTGGCTTGGTGACTTTATATTTAAATTACTTACTTTATATCCATTTCCATCTAATGTTCCAGTAAATGCTTTAGTAGCATCTCCTATTGGTAAAAAGTTTCCTGCGCTAGTTGCATCTATATCTTTCATCAATTTGTAATAATATGTTCCTACTTTATTTTTTTGAATTATATATTGTAACTGTTTTGCTGTATAGATTAAAAATGGATTTTCTTCTGTTCCTTCTCCTTCATATTTTATTGCTTCAGGTAAGTTTTCTACTAATATTTCGGTTGGTTTTTCCATGTTTATTAAATATGGCAAACTTCCTTCATTTTCTTCCATTTTCCATATATTACTAAAATCCCAATTAGTATAATTATCTTGAGATAACATTTCTTTAATTGTTCTTGTTTCTCCTGCTGTTGTTGAAGTTTCTTTATTTATTCCCATTGTCTCTGGTACCCAATATGAGTTTTCTGCATTTAGGTTTATATTTCCTATTAGTCCTCCTATTTTTCCATTTACTACATTTATAGCTCCTATTGCATATGTATTTTTTATATGTATAGCACTATTATATGCGTATCCTACTAATCCTCCTATTTGTGATGAATTATTCCCTGCTCCTTTTATTTCTACATTTGTATAAGCATTATCTACACTAGTAGTGTTTCCATTAATATATCCTATTAATCCCCCTACATTTGATGTATTAGCTCCTACTCCTATATTTCCAATTGCATAAGATTCTGCTATTGTATTTTTATTATTTGTATATCCTACTAATCCTCCTGCATATGTAGTTCCTGCACTACTTCCATCTATATTAACTTTACTATAGTTTTTATTTATTGTTGGTCCTACAGTTGTACTAGTTCCTTGTAAATATCCTATTAGTCCTCCTACATATTTATTTCCTGTCAAATTGTTGGTTATGTTTATTTTACTACTACTTGTTTCTACTGTAGCTGAACCTTGTAACCATCCTATTAATCCGCCTACATATCCATTGGCTGATTTTTCAACTGTTAGTATTTCCCCATCTGAATTAGAATTTTTTACTGTTCCAACATCTTGATATCCTACTAATCCTCCTAGATATCTAAAACCAGTTGTAGCTCCTTTTTCTGTTATATTAACTCCTGTCATTTTTACATTTTCTATGCTTGAGTTAGTAGCCTTACCTGCTAATCCTCCTACATATGTGTTTCCTGTAGCTCTAAGCCCTAATAAACTAATATTTTCTAATGTAACATTTTTTATTGTTGCATTATTGACTTTTCCAAATATCCCTATGTTTTCGCTTGATGACTCTATATTTGCATTAATTATTTTGTGTCCATTTCCATTTAATATTTTATCAAATGGTTTTGATTCTGTTCCAATTGGAATAAAGTTTTTTACTTCTGAAAAGTCTAAATCTGCTCCTAATACATAGTAAGTACCGCTTCCAAAATAATTCATATTTTGGAATTTCTTTAATGTATCTATAATATAAGGTTCTTCTTCTGTTCCTTTTCCTGCATATTTTTCATATACAAAATTCTCTGCTAATACTTCATTTGGTTTTTCCATGCTAATTAAATATGGGAAACTTTTTCCGTTTTCGTCCATTTTCCATACATTACTAAAATCCCAATCTTTGTAGTTTTCTTGTGTTAACATTCCATGAATTGTTCTTAGTTCTCCTGATGTTGTTGAAATTTCTTCCATTATTCCTACAGTTTCTGGTGTCCAATATGAATTTTCTGCATTTAGATTTGTATTTCCTATTAATCCTCCTAATTTTCCATTTTGTACACTTATACATCCTATTGCATATGTATTCTTTACATGTAAAGTATTATTATATGCATATCCTACCAATCCTCCTGTTTGAGATGAATTGTTTCCTGTACCTTCTATCTCTACATTTGTATATGCATTATCTATACTAGCATAATTATTAAGATATCCTATTAGTCCTCCAGTAGATGTATTATTACTTCCAGTTTTTATATTTCCTATTGCATATGATTGTTCTATTGTATTTTTGTTAGTTGTAAATCCTATTAATCCTCCTATATTTGATGCTCCTGCATTACTTCCATCTATATTTACTTTACTATAATTTTTACTTATTGTTGATCCTACTGTTGCACTAGTTCCTTGTGAATATCCTACCAATCCTCCTACATATGTAGTATTTGTTAAATTATTTACTATATTTACTTTGCTACTGCTTTGTTCTATTGTTGCTGAACCATATACATATCCTACTAGTCCTCCTATATTAGCTGTTGTAGCTTTTGCTATTGTTATTATTTGCCCTTCTAAATTAGAACCAATTACTGTTCCTTCTTCTTGATAACCTATTAATCCTCCTATATAACTATAACCTCTAGCTGTTCCATTTTCTTCTATAGTAGCTCCATTTACTTTTACATTATTTATTGTTGAATTAGTACTTCTACCTGATAATGCTCCTAAATATGTATTACCTGAGCTCCTTGTCCCTGATACACTAATATTTTCTAGTATAACATTTTTTATTGTTCCATTATTAACTTTTCCAAATATTCCTATCATTTCATTTGATGACTCTATACTTAAATTAATTATTTTATGTCCATTACCATTTAATATTTTATCAAATGGTTTTGCTTCTGTTCCAATTGGACTAAAGTTTTCTACTCCTGAAAAATCTAAATCTGCTCCTAGTAGTAAATATGTATTACTAGCGAAATAATTTATATTTTGGAATTTTTGTATAGTGTCTATAATATATGGATTTTCTTCTGTTCCATTTCCTTCATATTCTTCATATTGTAAATTTTCTTCTAATATTTCATTTGGTCTTTCTACATTTTTTAGGTATGTTAAACTTCCTCTATTAGGTTCTATTGCCCATACATTAGTAAAGTTCCAATCTGCATAATTATCTTGTGTTAACATTCCACTTATTGTTCTTGTTTCTCCTGCAACTATAGAATCTGCCTCACTTATACCTACTGTTTCTGGTGCCCAATATGAATTTGTTACATTCATGTTTTGATTTCCTATTAATCCTCCTACTGTTTTATAAGTAGATACATCTATTTTTCCTATTGAATATGTATTTTTTATATGTGTAGAATTATTAACTACATACCCTGCTAATCCTCCTATTGTTGCATCTGCATATCCTGTTCCTTTTATTTCTACATCTGAAAAAGCATTATCTATACTAGTATAATTGTTATGAATATATCCAATTAATCCTCCTGCATATGTATTATTACTTCCTATTTGTATATTTCCTAATGCATATGATTCTGCAATTGTGTTTTTATTTGTTGTAAAACCAATTAATCCTCCTACATTTGTATTACCTGCACTAGTTCCATCTATATTAACTGTACTATAACATTTATTTATTGTTAGTCCTACTGAGGCATTAGTTCCTTGTGAATATCCTATTAATCCTCCTACATATGTAGTCCATGTTAAATTATTTGTTACATTTATTTTACTACTACTTGTTTCTAATACTACTGAATTATGAGTAAACCCACATAATCCTCCTATATATCCTATTCCTGATTTTTCTTTTGTTACTATTTGTCCTTCTACATAACAAGCCTTTGTTGTTCCTCCAGTTTGTTGCCCTAGTAGTCCTCCTAAATATATATAATTTGTTGTTGTTCCATTTTCTGTTAATGTAATACCATTTAATTTTATATTTTCTATGTTTGAATTAGTTGATAAACCTGCTAATCCTGCTATATATAAATTACCATAAGCTGTTTGCCCTGTTACAGTAACATTATCCAATGTCATATTTTTTATTGTACTGTTGTTAATTTGCCCAAACATTCCTATATATTGACTTGAAGATTCTATACTTAAATTACTTATAGTATGAAAATTACCATCAAAAATACCAGTAAATGCTGTTGTTACACCTATAGCATTATACTGTTTTCCAGTCATATCTATATCTTCCATTAATATATAATTACCAGAAAGATTACTTGCAACATTTGCTAAGTCCTCATCATTATATATTCCAATATATCCATCTGGTACTGTAGTTACGCTAGTATTTGCCTTTGTTTCTTTTGAAGTTGCAACTTTTTTTACTTGCTTATAAATTCCACCAAAAACAATGGCACTTAAAATTGTCATTGCAATTAAACAAATTATGATAACTCCAATTTTTTTGTTTTTCCTAAACTTTTCCATAATATACTCCTTAATAAAAACATTAATTCTAAATATATTATAAAACATGAGCTTTTTTTTGTTAATATATCAACTTTTTACAATTTCTTCAGCAGTTTGCAAACAGTTACGGATAATATATTTTCTTATTTTATTTTTCATTTGTTAAATTTATATTACATTACTATTACCATAATAACATTTCCTTTTTCCACCATTAAAATTTATACTATACTAATTTAGAAAATCTTGAATTTACTTACGCAAAAAGCATTTAGATAAGGCAACAAAATTCTCTTAAATACAAAAAAATACCCAAAATGTCAAATTTATATTTAACATTTTGAGTGTATCTTTTCTTTTATATATAACATATTTTTATTATTTAACTATTGATACAGGCAAATATTTAACTCCCCATTGTAATGCTTGTGCATGAGAACTTACATATACGTCTATTCTATTTCCGCTAATTGCTCCCCCTCTATCTTCTACTGTATAAATATGCCCACCAATATTTAGTTTTGTTCCAAATGCAAATTTTGAAGAAGTTGCAACTGTTTTTCCTGGTGTTGCTTTTGTTCCTGATGCTGTTTTACCAGTTGACGAACCACAACATTTATTACATGAACAATATGCTGTAATTTTATATGTTTCTCCATTTATTGTTGTTGTAGTTGTTTTTTTAGTACTAGAAGTTGTAGTTGTTCTAGGTTCTGCAGCCCTTGTTGTTTGCACTTTTTGGACTTGAACTATTTTGTTTACAGGTTCTTGAACTACCTTTTCTGATATAACTATTTTTTCAATTTCTACATCGTTTTGATATTTTATTTTATATGTTATTTCTTTTACTCCATTTTTACCTTGTTGTAATACTTTGTTTGTTGTATCTTCTGATACTTGAACTGCATTTTTGGTAATTGTTTCATATGGAATGGCAACTCTTTGTTTAACTATTTTTTCTGTTATTGGTGTATAATTTTGTAATAGTTGTTCTAAAGATGTTTCTACACCTTCTTTTGAAATTTCAGCTATTTTAACTTCTGTATATGACTTATCTGTAATTTTTATATTTTGACCTGATGTTACTTCTTCTTCAATGCCAGGTATTGTTTTTTGATTTTCTTCTACAATAATGTTATTTTCTTCTAATATGTCTAATACTTTTGTTTTTGATGTTATTACCTTCATTTCATATCCATTTTGCAATGTTATTGTAACATCATTTAAACCTGTATTTACTGCTATTACTGCTATACCTGATATCAAAATCAAAATTATACTTACACAGATAATTTTCATGATTGAAATTGATGCCTTTTCTTCTATCTTCATATAAGTAATTACCTCCTTTTGGTAATACACTGATTATACTATTTCTTTTTCTAATTGTCAAATTTTATAGTGTTCATTTCTTACAGTATTAAAACTTTCTTACTCCTCATACTTAAGGTTTTATCCGAAT
>CARBKU010000016.1 GCA_948946035.1 uncultured Clostridia bacterium | reverse complement strand
AAAAATATTACTTTATACTTAAAATTTCTTTATAATTATATTTTTCAAACTTAAACGACCATACATTTGTGCATGGTCGTTATTTTTTACTATCTAAATGATGATTTTTTCCTTTGTCCCCAAAATCATTATACGTTTTCTGATGTACCTGTTCCATCAAAAGGTATAAATTTGTTTACTACGCTTTCTTCTGTAACTTCATCAGCTCTAAACATCATAAATGATGTATTTATTTTATTTTCTACTAATTGTTCCATTTCTTCTTGTGTTGCATGTTCTGCTAATACTAATTCACTTACTAATATTTGTTTTGCGTTTGTTAACATTTTCTTTTCTCCTGTAGATAGCCCTTTTTCTTTTTGCTTAAAACTTAAATTTCTAACTACATCTGCAATTTCGTAAATGTCTCCACTTTTCATTTTATCCATGTTATCTCTATAACGTTTGTTCCAGTTTTTATCCATTATTGTTTCGTCTTTTTCTAATATTCCTATTACTTCATCTGCTGAACACTTATCTATAATATTCCTTACTCCTACTGTTTCTGCTTTAGCAATCGGTACCATTATTTTTACTTCTCCTGGCATTTTCAATATGTAATAAGATTGTTTTTCTCCTAATATGTTTTTTTCTTCTATTGAATCTATTATACCTGCACCATGCATTGGGTATACTATTTTGTCACCTACATTGAACATGTAAGCCATCTCCTTTCAGCACTATTTATATATTGAGTCAAAAAAATATTATAAAGTTATTGCAATATTTAATAACTTTATTGGATTTTTTAACCATTTCTATTATATAACAAACAATGGCAAAAGTCAAAGCCTTTGTCATTGTTTGTTATGTTTATTTCTCCTCAATTTATTGTGTCTGTAAGTAAAAATTTTTTTACATTTTTTTATGTTAGCTAATTATTCTAAAATTATTTTGTTGTTGAACCAAATCCTCCTTCTCTTTTTCCTTCCGCATTATCATTATCTACCACTAAATATTTTTCAAATATTGCTTGTCCGATTGCTTCTCCTTTTTTTATTTCTATGTCTTCTTCCTTAATATTGTAAAAAGCAAACATAAAATGTCCATCATTGTCTGGATTCCCATAATAATCTTTATCTATAACACCTACACTATTTGCCATAATTAATCCTTTTTTCTTTGGATTTGAGCTTCTATTATATAATAATAACATTTCATCATCTTGCATATATGCTTTAAGTCCTGTTTTTACAAGTGTTGGTTTTGTTCCCTTTTTAAAGCTTGGAATTATTACATCTTCTGCCGCTTCTATATCATATCCTGCTGAATATTTAGTTTTTCTGATTGGTAAGTTTATTCCTTTATCTTCATATCCTTTTGCTATTTCAAATCCTCTTAATTTTTCCATTTTATTATTCTCCTTCCAATTCTTTTCTTACTTTAAATCTTTTTCATTTTTTCATAATTTATAATAATTGTCAATATTATTTTTCCTTTAAGTTTCGGTTTTTTTATCAATTGTTATTACTAAGCCCTAGTCAATTTTTTGGAAGTTTATCGTTCAAGCTAATTTTCGTAGAAATACTAAATAGTTTTTATGGAACCCTTCCAATGCAAGTTTGAACTTCTAACGCATAAGTTATTTGTAATTCACTTCGTTTCATACAGCTAACAAATCTTTCCATAAAAATTATTAAATATTTCTAACTCAATTACTTTCAATCAAAACTTCCAAAAAATTATGCAAATATGACTAGGGCCTTAGTAGTAACAATCAATTTACAAGAAAACTTTTAGGAAAAATGCTTATAAAGCAAAATCCTCTATAAATTTATCTCTTATTTCTTGTGGTAATAACAATATATTTTTAACTTGTTCTTTTGAAATTATTTCTGGTATATATTTTCCACTATCTTTATACTTTGGATCATAAGAAAACTCTGGTCCCTCACCTGTTCCAAACTCTCCTCTAATATACTCACATAAAAAGAAATATTCTTTTTGGTCAAACTCCTCCAAATATATTTCATATAACTTCTTAACTACTTTAACATCAATTCCAAACTCTTCTTTAATCTCTCTAATAGTTCCTTCTTCTAATGATTCTCCTTCTTCTAATCCTCCACCTGCAAAAGTATAATAATTTTGAATATCCTTTTTTTTTATCACATCTACTCTATGCATAAAAGCAAAACCATCATCTAATGGAATAATTCCAGAAACTCTAATTCTTGACATTCCTTTTTCCTCCTTATAATTAATAATATGTACCAATTATATATCATTTTTTCGCTTTTTTCTATTTTTTTGTTTTAACTATGAAAAATAGTGGTATACTTCTAAAAATAACAAAAGAAGGAGCTGATTTCAAATGCAAAATGTCAAAGAGGAAGTAAATATTTCTAAAATGTATGGACAAGAATGTATACTTCCAAAAGAAGAATTTATAAAAAACTATAATGTAAGTGAAGATGGATTATCTGTACATACAGCAAGTGAAAAGCTACATACTCATGGTTATAATGAAATAACTCAAAATAAACCCAAAAAGTGGTACAACTATTTATTAGAAAGCTTATTTAGCCCTTTCAATTGCATTTTACTTGGAATTGTAGTCATATTATTTTATACCGATGTATATCTTTCAGAAGTACCAAGTTATGCTAATATTATAGTAATTGCAATCTTAGTTTCAGCAAGTACATTTCTAGAATTTTTTGAAGAATACCGTTCTAATAAAGCAGCTGAAAAGTTAAAAGAGTTAGTAGCAACAACTACTACAGTATTAAGAGATGGAAACCAGATACAAATTCCTATAAAAGAAGTTGTATTAGGAGACATTGTTATATTATCTGCTGGTAGTATGATTCCAGCTGATTTAAGAGTTATAGAAGCAAAAGACTTATATGTAGGGCAATCTTCCTTGACTGGAGAATCTGATGCTGTAAGAAAAAATGTAAATTCAGAAATTTCTTTAGATGAGTTAGATAATATATCTGATTTAGATACAATTTGTTTTATGGGAACAAATGTAATAAGTGGTTCTGCTAAATGCGTTGTAATAAAAACAGCTGATAGTACTTACTTTGGTAAAGTTGCACACACTATTACAACTGGAAAACCAAAATCTTCTTTTCAATTAGGTATAGAAAGCATAAGCAAATTATTAATTAGATTTATGCTAATTTTGACCCCAATTGTATTTATTTTAAATGCATGGAAACATAGTCCAGTAACTGCATTTACATTTGCTGTTGCAATTGCAATTTGTATTACTCCTTTATTACTTCCTGTTATTACATCTTCTAGTCTTTCAAAAGGTGCTGTAAAAATGTCTAAAAAGAAAACAATAGTTAAAAAATTAGACTCTATACAAAACTTTGGTGCTATGAATATTTTATGTACTGATAAAACTGGTACTTTAACAGAAGATAAAATTGTATTAGAAAAATATTTAGATATTAATGGCGAAGAAGATCTTAGAGTTTTAAAACATGCCTTTTTAAATTCTTATTTTCAAACTGGCTTAAGAGGAAATATTGATGAAGCAGTTATATCAAGAGGCCTAACAAATGGTATGAATGAATATGTTGAAAAATATAAATTAGTTGATGAAATACCTTTTGATTTTGTTCGTAGAAGACTTTCTGTTGTTGTAAATGATGGAAATAAAAAACAATTAATTACAAAAGGTGCTGTAGAAGAAATTTTAAATATTTGTACTATGGTTGACTATAAAGGTGAGGTTTCTCCTATTACAAAAGAACTAAAAGATAATATAAAAAGAATTTCAAAAGATTTAAATAAAGATGGTTTAAGAGTAATAGCTGTATGCCAAAAAAATGATATAACAGATATAAATGATTTTAGCGTAGCTAATGAAAAAAATATGATACTTTTAGGTTTTATTGGTTTCTTAGATCCTCCAAAAGAAAGTGCTAAATCTTCAATAGAAAAATTAAACAATGCTGGAATTAGAGTTGTAGTTTTAACTGGTGATAATGCTGAAGTTACAAAATGTATTTGTAAAAAAGTTGGAATTAATTCTAAGCGAATTATAGAAGGTAGCCAAATTGAAAAACTTTCGGATGTAGCTATAATACGATTATTGAAAAACACAAATATATTTGTTAAACTTTCTCCAATTCAAAAAGCTAGAATTGTAAGACTTTTAAAAGAAGATGGAAATGTTGTTGGTTATATGGGTGATGGAATTAATGATGCACCTTCTCTAACAAATTCTGATGTTGGTATTTCTGTTGACACAGCTGTTGATATTGCTAAAGAATCTGCTGATATTATTCTTTTAGAAAAAGATTTACATGTTCTATTAGATGGTGTTACAGAAGGAAGAAAAACTTTTGGTAATTTAATGAAATATATTAAAATGGCTACTAGCTTTAACTTTGGAGAAGTTATGTCAGTTATTATTGCAAGTGTTGCTCTTCCATTTTTACCAGAAACTCCTATTCAATTATTAGTAGAAGGTCTACTTTATGATTTTGGTCAATTGACTTTACCTTTTGATAATGTTGATAAAGAATATTTACAAAAACCTAGACAATTTAGTATTAAAAGTTTAAAAAATTTTATGCTTTTTATGGGACCTTTAAGTTCAATATTTGACTTAATTGTATTTGCAAGTTTATGGTTTGTATTCCATTTAAGAGAAGTTGCTTTATTCCAAACAGTTTGGTTTACTTATAGTATTGTTTCAAACTTATTGGGAATGCATATTATAAGAACAGCAAAAATTCCATTTATACAAAGTAATGCAAATAAAATGGTTTACTTATCTTCTATTTTGCTTAGTATAGCTGGTATTGTAGTTCCTTTTACTTGGCTTGGAAATGCTATTGGTTTAGTTCCAATACCTCTTCCTTATATGTCAATTATTATTGTTGTTCCTATACTTTATTGCTTTGTTGCTATATTTGCTAAAAAAGTTTATATTAAAAAATATGGTGAATGGATTTAAAAATTGACATAAAAGAACCTCTCCAGAAGGAGAGGTTTTTCTGTCTCATGTGCTATTTCTATATTATTACCGCACACATAATTGTCTTCTCAAACGGCAATCTACTACCGTAGCCTGCAAGATACTATTATATCTTACAATATCACTGCCATATAGAGACCCTTGCAGTGCTTTTTGCAGAAGTCCATATAACTCCAGCATTGCAAAAAATTGTTCTACCGCTTCTTCTCTGTTCTGCAACATTTTGTAAAGAATCTCGCTGTTTTTCATAATAGCTCTCCATTCTTTCAAGGTATTTGTACGATATTATATATTATCGTACATTTTATACTACAATGAGTAATTTAATTATACCATATTATGTTTATTTTGTATATAGAAATTATAATTTATATGTAAATAATAAAACAATCATTTAAAATTTTATATATATTTATAAAATTAAGAAACTAAATATACATTTTCCTTTCCAATAATATCTTCAAAAATATTCAAAATCTCCTCTGTCAAATAAATCTGACCACAAGGCTTTAATTCTTCATTCACTTTAATTTGAATATTAATATTATTCTTATCTCCTGTAAAATACTTAATAGCACCTCTTAATTTATCCTTTTGTTCCTCCTCTGCCACTGTAATATCAAGAGTTAATATTTGTACCTTTTTCTCTCCAAAATCCTTAATGTCATTTGCAATTATAGTAGTTGAATCATCTTCACGAATACTAAGTCTGCCATCAACAATTACAATATTTTCTTCTATTAAACTTTTGCCTGCCTTTAAATAAGCATTTTCAAACACTATAATTTCAGCTATTCCATACAAATCTTCAATTGTTACAAATGCCATAATTTTATTATTTTTTGTATATTTCTTTTTTATAGAAGTTATAATTCCTGCATATTTCACATTTTGCCCATCAGTATATTTTATCTTTCCACTTTGTCTTGTCATTATCATTTCTGTGTTATCTACTGATGATAACATTTGTTCTTCTATTGCTCTTAAATTTATTGTATTTATATTTGTTTGGGCTTCTATTTGGTTTCGCAATTTTTCTAATGGATGTCCTGATATATATATTCCTAACATTTCTTTTTCTAATGATAATAATTCTTTATTTGGCAATTCTTCATGTTCTTCAAATGTGTATTTTATTTCATTTAGTTCTTCTTTTTCTTCTTCTGTTCCTATGTCAAACATTGATACTTGTCCTGCAAATCCTTTTTTATTTCCTGTTTGTATAATATCAATAATTTGTTCAAAAGATGCTAACAATGTACTTCTTGTTTGTTCAAATTCATCAAAAACTCCAGCTTTTATTAAACTTTCTATACATTTTTTGTTAACAGATTCATCTGCTATTCTTTCGCAAAAGTCAGTAAAACTTTTATATGCACCATTTTGATTTCTTTCTTTTACTATATTTTCAACAGGAACTGTTCCAACATTTTTTATACTACCTAATCCAAAACGAATTTTACCAATGTTTGATATACTATTATTGTTGTTAGTTTCACTTTGAACAGGCTCAATACCTTCAACAGTAAATTTTGTATTACTGTGATTAATTTCTGGTTTTAAAATTTCAATACCAAGTGTTTTGCATTCATCTATATATTGTGGTATTTTATCTAGGTTTCCTAAGAAACTATTTAGAGTTGCTGCCATAAATTCTGCTGGATAATATGCTTTTAAATATGCTGTTCTATATGCTACCACTGCATAACATGCTGCATGTGATTTGTTAAATGCGTATTTTGCAAATTCAGACATTTCATCAAATATTTTATCTGCTGATTTTTCATCTATTCCATTTCTTACACAACCTGGAACTATTATATTTCCTTCTTCATCTACTTGTCCATGTATAAAAATCTCTCTTTCTTTTGCCATTACATCTAATTTTTTCTTTCCCATTGCACGTCTTACTAAATCTGCTCTTCCGAAGAGAATATCCTGCTAAGTCACGTACTATTTGCATAACTTGTTCCTGATAAACCATACATCCATATGTTACATTTAAAATTGGCTCTAAGCTAGGGTGTGTATATTCATTGTGTCCTGGATGCAATTTTCCCTTTACATATCTTGGTATCTGATCCATAGGACCTGGTCTATATAGTGAAACTCCTGCTATTAAGTCTTCTAAACAGTCTGGCTTTAAT
Source organism: uncultured Clostridia bacterium (assembly GCA_948946035.1). Classification (GTDB taxonomy): domain Bacteria; phylum Bacillota; class Clostridia; order TANB77; family CAG-508; genus CAG-269. The sequence goes on along the minus strand of CARBKU010000016.1, from coordinate 7,286 downwards.
TCTTTCATAAAGTTTGTCATTCCTTGTGATTCAAACTGAAATATTCCACAACTTTTTCCTTCTTGCCATAATTTATATACTTTAGGGTCTGCCATATCTTTATCAAACTCTACATCTATTCCTCTGTTTTCTTTTACTAAATCAATTGTATCTTGTATTACTGTTAATGTTCTTAGTCCTAAGAAATCCATTTTTAATAAGCCTAATTCTTCTAATGTTGTCATTATGTATTGAGTTGAAATTTGATTATCACGTATATACAAAGGAACATAAGTATCTACTGGATCTTTTGTTATAACTATTCCGGCATGCATGTGTTGAGGCCTGTCTTGGCATTCCTTCTAATCCCATTGCGATATCTAAAACTTTTTTTACTGTTTCATCTGTTTCATATAAATTGCTTAATTCTTTGTTCTGATCTAATGCTTTTTTTATTGTTATATGTAATTCATTTGGTATCATTTTTGCTAAATTATCTGCTTCTGAATAAGGTACATCTAAAACTCTTGATACATCTCGAATTACCATTCTAGCAGACATTGTTCCAAAAGTTATAATCTGTGAAACATGGTCATGCCCATATTTTTCTGATACATAGTCTATTACATCTTGTCTATGCTCATAACAAAAGTCAACATCAAAGTCTGGCATGCTTATTCTTTCTGGATTTAAAAATCTTTCAAAAAGTAATCCATATTTCATTGGATCAATATCTGTTATTTCTATTGCGTATGCAATAATAGAACCTGCACCTGAACCACGTCCTGGGCCTACTGGTATACCATGTGTTTTCGCATAATGAATAAAATCCCATACAATTAAGAAATAATCAACATATCCCATTTTTTTTATAATACCAAGTTCATATTCTGCTCTATTTAATACTTCTTTTGAAGGATTTTCTCCATATCTATTTTTTATACCGTCATCACAGAGTTTTTTAAAATAATCATAATGTGTTTTGAATTCTTTTGGAACATCATAATTTGGAAGTATTGTATGCCCAAATTCAAATTCTACATTACATTTTTCTGCTATTTTTACTGTATTTTCAATACTATCAGGAAATGCTTTAAAATATTCGCTCATTTCTTCTGGAGATTTTACATATAACTCATCTGTATCGAACCTCATTCTGTCCATATCGCTCATTCTTTTACCAGTCTGTATACATAGTAATACTTCGTGATTATATGCATCTTCTCTTGTTAAGTAATGAGCATCATTTGTAGCAACAAGTGGAATATCTAATTTTCTAGCTAATTGTACCAATTTTTGATTAGCTAATGCCTGTTCTTTTATTCCATTATTTTGTATTTCTATATAATAATCTTCTCCAAACACTTTTTTATGCCATAATGCAATTTCTTCTGCTTTTTCATTTTGCCCATTTAATAATGCCTGATTAACTGAACCTGCTAAACAAGCACTTAAACAAATAAGTCCTTCATGATACTTTTCTAATACTTCTAAATCAATACGTGGTTTATAATAATATCCTTCTGTGAAACCAATTGATACTAATTTACTTAAATTTTTATAACCTTCATTGTTTTTAGCAAGTAAAATCAAATGATTATATTTATTATCAATATTAGGTTCTTTATCAAAACGAGAACGAGGTGCAATATATACTTCGCAACCAATAATAGGCTTTATCCCCTCTGCCTTGCAAGCTTTATAAAAATCAATTGCACCATACATAACTCCATGGTCAGTAATTGCAATTGAATCCATTCCTAACTCTTTTGCTCTCTTTGGTAAATCTTTTATTCTATTTGCTCCATCTAACAAACTAAACTCACTATGTATATGTAAATGCACAAAATTAGACATCCTTTTATCCCCTTTCCATCAAAATCTACACTCTTACCAAAATAGAAGTTTATTTTCCTTTTACTTTATACTCCACAACTTTCTTCATCAATTATAACTTCATCTTCGCAATTTCCTAAGCATCTATAAATTTTCACCATAAAGTTGCATTCCAATATGTATCCTTTTTTCTCCATCACCTTTATTAGAAATAACAACTTCTAATCCTTACTTTATCTGTTCATTATCTAAACCACACGTCCAACCAACATAGTTTTGATGGTAAAATAGTTATGTTATTCCCCAACCTGGTTATGTGTCATGATTATCAACAAATGTTACTTCCATATTTAGATTTTCTTTTACTATTGTTCCTTTATAGACATCAGGCATCCAAATTGCTGTAATTCCTATTAATATTATATACTACTTTTATTTTTTTTCAACAATATGATTATTTTTTCCTATTTTTTAGAAAAGCACTTAATATTTGTATGGCAATCGCTTAAAATTTTAAGCGATTGCCATATAATATTTGACTTTTCTAGGTTATTTTTTTATAATATTTAGTTGAAAGGAAGCGTTATAAATGAATTTTACTTATGAAAGAAGAATAAATTATTATGAAACTGATAGAATGGGTGTTGTCCATCACTCAAATTATATACGTTTTTTAGAAGAAGCAAGATGTTATATGCTTGATGCCATGGATATTCCTTATTCAGCTTTAGAAGAAAGTGGTATCATGATACCTGTTTTAGGTATAAATCTTTCTTTTAAGCAACATGTTACTTTTGATGATATTATTGTTATTACTCCTGTTATAAAAGAGTTTAATGGACTTAGGCTAACAGTTAATTATACAGTAACAAATAAATCAACTGGCAATATTGTTTTAACTGGAGAAACAAAACATTGCTTCACAGATATAACTTTAAAACCTCTACGATTACAAAAATCTCATCCTAATATTTATGACAAATTTCTTACAGTTCAATCTTAAAATTCAAAAATTTAATGTCGAAAAACCTTTATCTTTTTAAAAAATTATGATACAATACAATAAATTTTGTAAACAAATGTCAAAAGATGAATGGAGGAAAAAAAAATGGAATTTAATAAATGTAGCAGATGTGGTAGTTTTTTTATAACAGAGGGAGTTGTATGTCCTAAATGTAGTACTAAAGATGGTTTTGAATTTTCTACTTTTAAGTCTTATATTCAAGAAAATGGTTTAGATGAATCTTTAGATACTATTTCTGGTCAAACAGGTATTTCTGTAAAAAATCTAAATAGGTTTATGGGATATGTTGAATTAAAAGAATATAAAAAACAATATGGTAATAATTTAAATACTGGAAATGATGGAAATACTGGTATTACTTTTAATTAGAATTTCATAATGTATATTCCTTATACATAATGAATATTAACTGATATGAAACACAAAATTTGATTACTACTTTGAGAAAGGAATGATATTAAATGGATAACGTATTTAATATTTTAGAAGAAAGAGGATATATTGAGCAAATGACTCACCCTAATGAAATTAAAGAGTTATTTGGAAAACAATCTGTTCCTTTTTATATAGGAATAGACCCTACAGCAGATAGTTTGCATGTAGGTCATTTTGTTTCTTTAATGGTTGCAAGTCACATGCAAAAATGTGGTCATAAACCTATTATTTTAGTAGGTGGTGGTACAGCTACAATTGGTGATCCCTCTGGAAAAACAGATATGAGAAAAATGCTATCAAGAGATGATATTGACCATAATGTAGCATGTATAAAAAAGCAAATTGAAAAGTTTGTTAGTTTTGAAGGAAAAAATGCTGCTATTATTGTGAATAATGCTGATTGGTTATTAAACTTAAATTTTATCAACTTTGTTCGTGATATTGGTAGTTTATTTTCAGTAAATAGAATGCTTGCTGCTGAATGTTATAAGCAAAGAATGGAAACAGGTTTAACATTTTTTGAGATGAGCTATATGTTAATGCAATCATATGATTTCTTATATTTATACGAAACTTATGGATGTAAACTACAAATGGGGGGAAATGACCAATGGTCAAATATCATTGGTGGTGTTGAGCTTATAAGAAAAATAGGTAAAGATGATTCTTTTGGTTTAACTTTTAAACTGCTTACTACAAAAGAAGGTAAGAAAATGGGTAAAACTGAAAAAGGTGCTTTATGGTTAGATTCTTCAAAAACTTCTCCTTATGATTTTTACCAATATTGGAGAAATATGGAGGATAGTAGTGTAAATACTGTACTTAAAATGCTAACTTTTTTACCAATGGAAAAAATTCAAGAATTGTCTTCTTTAAAAGATGAAAAAATTAATGATGCTAAAAAAATTGCTGCTTTCGAAATTACTAAATTAATTCATGGCGAAGAAGAAGCTAAAAAAGCTGAAGAAGCTTCAAATGCTTTATTTAATGGAACTGGTAGTTTAGATAATATGCCAACTGTAAAGTTAAAAAATACTGATATTTCTATTATAGATGCAATTATATTAACTAATATTGCTCCTTCTAAAGGTCAAGCAAGAACTTTAATTAGTCAAGGTGGTATTTCTTTAAATGACGAAAAAATTTCAGATATTAATTATCAATTATCTGAAAAAGATTTTTCTAATGATTATGCTATTTTGAAAAAGGGTAAAAAAATATTTTATAAATTGGAAAAATAATATAAGGATGTACTTTAGTACATCCTTATGTTATTTACTTTTCTCTACAATTTCCACAATATCTGCAACATACTCCCCTATTACAGGAATATTAAGAGTAACAATTTTTTGTAATAGCATAACCAAAAGAGCTGTAATAATAGTCACACCAATACCAATACCTACACCTCTAAAAATGCCAGCAATCAAATTTCTTTTTATAATCTCTTTTCTATTACCTAAAATATATGATAACTCAACCAAATTTCCTTCTTGCAAAATCTTTGTTAGTTCTTCAACTGATTGATTTAAAATATTCATTTTCTTTTTTCTCAACATAAAAAATCCACCTAATATTATAGTGGATTCTTTTTTATTTTTTATTCACTTACATTAGTATTTACAGCAACATTGCTTGTATTTGTAACATTGTTTCCCACATTATTTACACTATTCGTAGTATTGTTAGTAAGTTTATCTAATTCTTGTTTTTTCTTATCTTCTTTTTCTTTTACCTGTTCTAAAGTCTCAATTAATTCTTGAATTTTTTTAATATCTTTTCCCATCATTTCCCAATCATTATTATCATTTGATTTTGTTAGATTTTTATTAGCCTTTATTATTGCTTCAATTAGTCCCTCAACATCTTCTGTATTTTCGACTTCAATATCAACTGCATATTTAGAAAGTAAATTTTCTAATGCTTTATTTAATGTATCTCCCATTGCAACTTTATTACCAGAAGCTACAACTACCTTTTTTAAAACTGGTATCTCTGATTCGTTTAGCATTGTTTGATAAATAGGCTCTACATATAATAAAGTATTTTCTATTGGAACTATTATCATTTGTTTTGTTAATTTTGTTCCAGTTGTATTTAATAATTCCAATTCGTTAGAAATTGCCTCATCTTCTTCTATTTGTTTATCTAATTGCATAGGTCCTACAATATTACTATCAGCAGAAAATTTATATAATTTTAGTTCGTTAGATGCTCCATTTGTATTTCCTACTAAATAAGAAATTAAATTTTGTTTCTCATCAGGTGTATAAATTTGCACTAGCCCAAATTTTTCTCCATCAGAAGTTTTTACCATTGTATAATATGGTTCCATATATGTACCTGCTGATTTAGAAGATTTTACACTATTATATTTTGCTATATCCCATAAATCATCTGCTCTATATAGTACGTCTGGCTTAACATTATGATAAACTTTTAGTACTTCTGACTGCACATTATATAAAAATTGTGGATATTTAAAATGATTTGAAATATTTTGTGGTATTTCTTCATCTAAATCAACAAATAATGTTTTATATATATTTCTATATGCCATAGCAATTGGGTCTGTTCTATCTGTTATATAAAATGACATTGTTCCATCATAACTATCAACAATTATTTTAACAGAATTTCTAATATAATTAATATTTTCTTTAATTCCATCATGTTGTATATTTGTATATTGTGAATATGGATATTTACTTGATACTGTATATGCATCTATTACCCAAACAATTTTACCTTCTTTTGTAATTACTGTATAAGGGTTTTCATCATAAATTAAGTATGGTAATGCTTTTTTTGCTCTTGATATAATATCTCTATTAATTAGAATTTTGCTGTCATTCGTTATTTCTCCTGAAAATGCTAAGTTAACATCTCCTTTAGTAATTCCCAATATAAGCCTATCTATAAATCCTAATTGTAATCCAGCTTTTCCATCATATGTTGATGTATAATCTTTTCCATTTTCATCTGTATAATCATATTCTTGTTTATTTTTTGCATTTGTTGCAATTGTTTCTTTATTTCCTACTCCAAAATACATTCGTGGTTGTGATACTTTTATTTTTTCATCTTTTCCTGATATTTCTTTTTGAATATATTCTATGTTTCCTGTTTCTGTACTTTCTGTTGCAGATACTATTATTTGTCCCATACCATGTGTATATTCATATGTTTTGTTATTATATGTTCTGCCAGAATTAGCAATTTCTCTTGGTGATATGTATACTAATTTATTTTGTCCATTTATATTATATCTTGCTAAATTTGCACTTCTATATGAAAAATATCCTGTGTTTGTTTGATTATCTTCTAATGTTTTCATTACAGCATCTTGACTAATAATTGGTATGTTTTTTATTACATTGCTATTTTGACTTATTTCTTCACTTGTAATAGTTCCAGAATTTTCGACATTTTTTTCTTCTATATTTAGATTGTATGCATTTTTTGTATTTCTAATATTTTCAGAAATATTGTCTTTTTCTTTGTCTAATTCATTTGAATTAACAAATATTAAATCAAATCCTATCATTATAAAAAATAATGCTACTAAATATGTTGGTATCACTGCTAAATTTTTTAAAACTTTATTTGTATTTCCTTCTTTAAAATATTTTAAAGCTCTATATCCAACAACTATTAGAATAGTAGAAAATATTACATATCCCCATAATTTTACAGTTGACTCTGTTATTCCAGCTCCAACAATATCAATATCTTCATTTATTGTTAATATTTTTCCAAATAAGATATTTTGCGTATTAAAAATTGTTAAAATAGCAATTCCTATTACTACTAAAAAGATGTTTCTTAATAACTTCTTCATAAATAGACTTTCTTTTAACATTTTTCTATCTATACCATCAAAAAATCTATTGAATACTATAACATAATATAATGCCATGTATATTGTAATTCCTATTATTAATGTTATTAGATATATTACAGCACTTTCAATAACTGGTTTTTGAAAAAAGAAATATGATAAATCCATATT